>DATKPL010000025.1:0-3100 GCA_035524155.1 Rhizomicrobium sp. | reverse complement strand
CGGCTTTGGCCGCTCTTCGACTTTGTCGTGAATGACCTGGGGTGGCAGGCGCAGGCTCTGGCCCGCGGCAATGCGATCGGCGGCCTTGGCGCGCTTGCCGTCCAGCCGCACCTCGCCTTTGCGCAGAAGCTTTTCCAGCCGCCCATGGCTGAGCGCCGGGTAATGCCGCTTGAACCAGCGGTCCAGGCGGATGCCGTCATCGTCGGGGGAAACGGTCAGATGGGTGATGCTCATGGGCTTTTGATTGACGGACCGTACCAACTCTCCTAGCTTGCCCCTCATTAAGGGGATGGGGTTCCCCCTTCAACCGCCGTTTCGGCTGATGACTCCTACCAAATGAGCGACGGATTTTCGTCCGCGGCCGAGCGAGGCTGCGCCGATGGCCCGCGCCGCAGGCAGGAGACGGACGGCATGACGCACCCTTTTTCCCTTTTCGGCGCGCCCGCGCGAATCGCCTAATCTCCACCATTATCGGGATTTCCCATGTTGCAGATGTATCTCGCGGTGGCGGTGGGTGGCGCGCTGGGCACGATGGGCCGGTATTTCCTGTCCGGCGTGGTGGCGGGCGCATTCGGTGAAACCTTTCCCTGGGGGACGCTGATCATCAACATCACCGGCTCCTTCGTGATCGGTTTTTTCGGCACCCTGACGGGTCCAGACGGGCGCCTCTTCGTCGGTGGCACCACGCGGCAGTTCGTGATGGTGGGGCTTTGCGGCGGCTTCACCACTTTCTCCTCTTTCAGCCTGCAGACCCTCAATCTGATGAATGACCGGGAATGGCTCTATGCCGGGGCCAATGTGCTGGGCTCGGTGGTTCTTTGTCTGGTGTTTGTCTGGCTGGGTGCGATCGCCGCGGCCGCGCTCAACCAACTCAAGGGAGCATGACGATGAAGATCCAGAAAGACGCCGTCCTGCTGCGCATCTTTTTCGGCGAAGGCGACCGTTTCGAAGGCAAACCGCTTTACGAGGCCGTGGTGCTGAAGGCCCGGGAAATGCATCTGGCCGGGGCCACCGTGTTGCGCGGGCCAATGGGGTTTGGGCATTCCAGCCGCCTGCATACTTCCAAGATTTTACGCCTGTCGGAAGACCTGCCGCTGGTGATCGAGATCGTGGACGACAAAGCCAAGATCGATGGCTTCCTGCCCGTGCTGGAAAGCATGATGGGAAGCGGGCTGGTGACTCTGGAGAATGTCAAGGTTCTGCGCTACGGCAGCGACAGCAACGGGGCCTGACGCCCATGCGCCTGGGCGACACGAAATTCTTCAACCTCTTTGCGCTTGTCGCGTCGGCGGGCAATCCGGCACGCGCCGATCGCTGGCAGTCCGACGATGTGAGCTGGGCGCGGGAACGCACCAGCCATCGGGCAGCGCTCCATTCTTTCCAGATCGATTTGCACATCCTGCATCACGAGGGCCGCCGTCCCTGGACCCTGATGGTGGCGCGCGAGACCTGGTGGGAAGGGGGCGCACGCGAACCGTTCCGGGACGGGCGCTGGGTGCATCTTTCCAATGGCGCGCGCGCCGATGTGATCAAATGGTTCTCGGCGCGCGAAGCGGCGCTGGAACGGAAACGCTAGCCATTCCTCTTGGCGCGCAGCTTCGCCCAATAATCCAGCCGCTTGGCGATCTCGCGCTCGAAGCCGGTTTCCTTGGGCGCGTAGAATTGTTGCCGCGCCATGCCGTCCGGAAAATAATTCTGGCCGGAGAATCCATCTTCGGCTTCGTGATCGTATTGATAGCCCGCGCCGTAGCCCAGATTCTTCATCAATTTGGTCGGCGCATTGAGGATATGCGCTGGCGGCATCAGGGAACCATGCTCCTGGGCCGCGCGCTTGGCCGCCCCCAGGGCCACATAGACCGCGTTGGATTTGGGCGCGGATGCCAGATAGAGCACGCATTGGGCCAGCGCGATTTCGCCTTCGGGCGAGCCCAGGAAATCGAACACGTCTTTCGCCGCCAGCGCCTGATGCACCGCTTCCGGGTCGGCCAGGCCGATATCCTCGACCGAGGCGCGCACCAGGCGGCGGGCGATGTAAAGCGGCTGCTCACCCCCCGCCAGCATGCGTGCTAGCCAATAAAGCGCCGCATCGGGGTCGCTGCCGCGAATGGATTTATGCAGGGCGCTGATGATGTTGTAATGCTCCTCGCGCGACTTGTCATAAAGCGGCATGCGCCGCTGCACCGCCGCCATCAAGCCCGCCGGATCGAGCGGTGCGGCAAGCCGCAAGCCCGCAACCTCTTCCGCCAGATTGAGCAGATAGCGGCCGTCGCCATCGGCCATGGCGCGCAGGGACGCACGCGCATCGGGCGTGAGTTTCAGTTTCTCGCCGTAATGGGCTTCGGCGCGCGCCAGCAATTTTTCCAGCGCGGCATCGTCCAGCCGTCGCAGCACCAGCACCTGGGCGCGGGAGAGCAGCGCGCCATTGAGCTCGAAAGAGGGGTTCTCGGTGGTCGCGCCCACCAAGACCACGGTGCCGTCTTCCACCACCGGCAGGAAGGAATCCTGCTGGCTGCGGTTGAAGCGATGAATTTCATCGACAAAGAGCAAGGTGCCCAGCCCCGTCTTGCGCCGGGCGCGTGCCGCCTCGAAGCTTTTCTTGAGATCGGCGACGCCGGAAAAGACCGCCGACAATTGCTCGAAGTGGAGTTTGAAAGCCGACGACAAGAGGCGCGCAATGGTGGTTTTGCCGGTGCCGGGCGGTCCCCACAGGATCACCGAATGCGGCCTGCCCGCAGCCACCATCCGGCCGATGGGGCCTTCAGGACCGAGCAAATGGTCCTGGCCCACCACATCGGCCAGGCTTTTGGGCCGGAGGCGGTCGGCCAGAGGACGCGGCGCATCGTCCGCCAGCCCGCCGGATTCGAAAAGATCAGACATAGTGGATTCTTGCCCCCATCTGTCTTCCTCGGGCAAGCCCTCGAAAGACATCTTCCCCCGCCAATGGCTTCGCCATGCGGGTGAAGAAAGTCTCGACCAAGACGCACCGCCCTATGTCCAGCGTCGTCAAGGCTTGGTCGGGACCTCCCTCCCCCGCGCATGCAAAGCATGCAGGCGGGGGCGGTGGCCGTAGCACCGCTTGGGTGCGAAGGCCGGAGGGCGG
>DATKPL010000024.1:0-10135 GCA_035524155.1 Rhizomicrobium sp. | reverse complement strand
CTCGCCACGGCACAATCCTCGGCGGCCAATCTCGGCATGCTCGAGGTCTATTCCAACAATTGGCTGACCTCGACCAACGACAATAACGACGCCGATACCGCCTTCGAGGGCGCGCTGGGCACCCTCAACACCACCATGCCCAATCCCGGCAGCGGCACCAACAATACGGGCGATTCGCCGCAGGAAATCCTTTTCATCGTGACCGACGGCGTGGATGACGAAGCCATCAGCAAGAATCTCAGCGTGGCGGCGGCCTACGGCAACGTCTGCTGCGGCGGCCCGCCCTACCGGCTGCAGTCCGCGGTCAACCCCCAGAACAGTTCGGGCACCGAAGTGATGCCGCCCTTGGCGTCGCCGGCGCAGACCAACGACTTCTGCACCCTGATCAAGAACCGCGGTATCCGCATCGCCATCCTCTATACCGAGTATCTGCCGATTCCCAACAATGGCTGGTACAACAGCCACGTCTCGCCGTTCCAGAACAATATCGGGCCCCAGCTTCAGGCCTGCGCCTCGCCCAATCTTTACAGCGTGGTGACCACCGACGGCGACATCTCGGCGGCGCTGCAGCAATTGTTCAATGCCGCCGTGGAATCGGCCTATCTGGTGAAATAGCGGATGCGTTCACAGGCCGCCAAACCCCTTGCCTTGCTTCGGCGCTTTGCCGCCAGCGCCGGCGCCGCCACGGCGGTCGAATTCGCGCTGGTGGCGGCGCCCTTCTGCGCGCTGATGATCGCCATCCTGCAAACGGCCCTGGTTTTTCTGGCCCAGCAGGTGCTCCAAACAGCCACTACGGAAGCCGCGCGGCTGGTGATGACCGGGCAGGCGCAGAACCAGAATCTCACCGCCTCGCAATTCCAGCAGGATGTCTGCGGCTTCACGTCCGCGCTTTTCACCTGCGCGAACGTCTATGTGAATGTCCAGACTTTCGGCTCCTTTTCGGGCATGACCCAGATGAGCCCACTGCAGAGCGGACAGTTCAACAGCAATCTGATGAACTACAGCACCGGCGGCCCGGGCGATGTCGTCCTGCTCCAGGTCTTTTATCAATGGCCGATCGTGCTGGGGCCCCTGGGATTCAATCTCTCGAACATGAGCGGCAACAACAGGCTTCTGATCGGCACCGCCGTGTTCCGCAATGAGCCTTATTGAGGCGCCATGAGAGGCTTGAAGCATTTGTTCAAACTCATCCGCGACAGCCAAGGCGTGGCGGCGGTGGAATTCGCCCTCACGCTGCCTTTCCTTATTCTCATCTATTTCGGCGGCGTGGAGTTGACGCAAGGCGTCACGCTGAATCGCCAGGTGGCGCTCACTTCGACCACCCTGGCCACCATCGTGTCACAGTATACGACCATCAGCGCCAGCACCCAGCTGGCCGACATTTTGGCGGCTTCGACCCAGATTCTGGCGCCTTACGGTTCCGCCACTCCCAAAGTGGTGGTCTCGCTGATCACCATCGACGCCAACAAGAACGCAACCATCACTTGGAGCCAGACCCTGAACGGCACGGCGCGGATAACGGGTGCGCCGATCACGGTGCCGTCCAATCTGGATATCGCCAATACCACCCTGATCTTGAGCGAGACCTCTTATCTCTATACGCCTGTGTTCGATTTCATGGGCGCCGGACCGTTCAACCTCTATGCGTCGATCTATATGGTGCCGCGCGAGTCCAACACCATCAATCTGACGACCTGATGGTTCATTCCGCCGGCGCTGGCACGCCTTCCGAACCCCTTGCGTGCCAGTTCCGCAAGCGATCGAGATAGATGTAAACCACCGGCGTCGTGAACAAGGTGAGGATCTGCGACACCGCAAGCCCGCCCACGATGGCGTAACCCAAGGGTTGGCGGAATTCCGCGCCCGTGCCGTTCATCAGGATCATGGGGATGCCGCCCAGCGCGGCGCAGGCGGTGGTCATCAGGATGGGCCGCAAGCGCCGGTGCGAGGCTTCCCTGACGGCATCCGTCGCGCTCATGTCTTTTTCCCGTTCGAGCTTCAGTGCCACGTCCACGATCATGATACCGTTCTTCTTGACGATGCCGATCAGGAGGATGATGGCGATGATGCCGATCACGTTGAGGTCCTGGCCCGCCAGCTTCAGCGCCAGAAGCGCGCCCACGCCGGCCGAGGGGAGGGTGGAGAGGATGGTGAGCGGATGGATAAAACTTTCATACAGCACGCCCAGGATGACATAGACCGCGATCAAGGCGGCACCGATCAGAATTGGTTCGGAAGACAGCGATTCCTGGAAGGCCTGCGCTGTCCCCTGGAATGCCCCGGTGAGAGTGGGCGGCGCCGCCAGCCGGGCCTGCGCGTCTTCCACCGCCTTGGTCGCCTCGCTGAGCGCCACGCCGGGCGTGAGATTGAAAGACAGGGTCACCGCGGGAAATTCGCCCTGGTGATTGACCGTGAGCATGGCGGACCCGTTGGGGTCCACTTTCACGAACAGCGACAAGGGCACGGTCTTGCCCGTGGTGGGCGAAAGAATGAACAGGGAATTGAAAATGTCGGGCGTCGCATACAGGCCCGGCGGCGCCTCAATCACGACATGATAGGAATTCTGCTGGGTGAAATACTGGGTGACTTCGTCCTGCCCGATCAGCTCATACACCGCCGCGTCAATGGCCTGCGGCGAGATGCCGAAGCGCATCGCGGCATCGCGGTCGATGGTGAGATTGACCGCGCCGCCCTTGGACTGCTGGTCCGAACTCACATCCTTGAGCTGGGGCAAGGCTTGCATCGCGGCGAGCAGCTTGGGTGCCCATTCGTTGAGCTCGTCCAGGTTTGAATCCGAGAGCGTGTATTGATATTGGGCCTGGCCAGGCCGGCCGCCCACATTGATATCCTGCGATGCCTGAAGGAATGTCTGCACGCCCACCAGCTGCGCCAATTTCGGACGTAGCCGCGCGATGATCTGATCCGCAGAGGCGTTGCGGCCGCTGTCCTTGGGCTTGAGAGCGATGAACATATTGGCCTGGTTGGCGCTGGAGCCGCCCACGAACATGCCGAAGCCCGCCACATCGGGGTCCCGGCTGACGACGGCGGCCACTTGCTGGGCCTTCTCGCGCGTCTTGGGAAACGACGCGTCCTGCGAGGTGATCATCACGCCGCTGAGGAAACCGGTATCCTGTTGCGGAAAAAAGCCCGTCTGGGCGGTGGCATAAAGGATCACCGCCGCCGCGACGGTGGCGATGAACACCATCAAGGTGATGAATTGGTGGCGCAGCACGATATCCAGCCCGCGCGCATAGCTTTTCGCCAACCGGTGAAAACCGCCGTCCAGCGCCTTGATGATGCGGTTGGAGGCGGGTCTTGGTTTTTTAAGGAACTGCGCGCACATCATCGGCGTGAGCGTCAGGGTGAGCATCAAAGACACCAGCACCGCTGCGCTCAACGTGATGGCGAATTCCCGCATCAGAAGGCCCACTACGCCGCCCATGAACATCAGGGGCGTGAACACCGCGATCAGCGAGATCGAGATCGACAACACCGTGAAGCTGATCTCGCCGGACCCAGCCAGCGCCGCATCGAACGGCTTTTCGCCGCGCTCGATATGCTGCCAGATCACCTCCACCATCACGATGGCATCGTCCACCACGAAGCCCACCGCGATGGTCAGCGCCATCAACGAGAGATTGTCGAGGCTGAATTGCAGCGCGTACATCGCGCCGCAGGCGCCCAGCAGCGCCAGCGGTATCACCGCGCTGGGGATGAGGGTGGCGCGGATGTCGAGCAGGAACATGAAGATCACGCTCACCACCAGCAGGATGGTGATGAGCAGGGTGACTTTCACATCCGCCACCGAAGCGCTGATGGTCTGGGTGCGGTCCATCAGCACATGGACGTCGATGCCCGGGGGGATATTGGCCTGCAGTTTCGGCAGGGCGGCGCGGATCTTTTTCACCGTGTCGATCACATTGGCGCCGGGGGCCTTGAAGATCACCAGCAGGATGCCCGGGCCGCCTTTCATGGTGGGATCGGCGTTGCCCTTGCCGGGGAAGATCCAGGCCCCAATCTGGTCGTTCTCGACACTGGCGAACGCCTTGCCGATGTCCTTGATGCGCACCGGCGCGCCGTTCTGGTAGCCCACCACCAGATCGTTCCATGGCCCGGGATCGAAAATCTGGTCGTTGGCATAGACGGTGAGGTCGCGTTGCGGCCCGACGATCGTGCCTTTGGGCGCGTTGACCGTGGCGTTCACGATCTCTTGGCGGACATTGTCGATCTGAAGGCCGCGGGCGGCGATTTTTCGCGGATCGATCTGGATGCGCATCGCCGGCTTCTGCTGGCCGCCGATGGTGACCAGGCCCACGCCGTCGATCCGCGAGACCTGCTGCGACAGGATCACGTCGGCATAATTGTCCACCTGGTCCAGCGGCAGCATTTCGGAGCGCAGCGACAGGATCATGATGGGCGCATCCGAGGGATTGACCTTGCGGATCGAAGGTTGCGCCGGCAGGTTCGAGGGCAATTGTGCACTGGCAGCGTTGATCGCCGCCTGAACCTGTTCGAAATCGCTGGTGAGGTTTTCGGACAGTTCGAATTGCAAGGTGATGCTGGTGCTTCCCAATGCGTTGACCGACGTCATCTGCGCGATTCCGGGAATCAGCGAGAGCTGGCGTTCCAGCGGTGTCGCGACATTGGACGCCATGGTCTCGGGATTGGCGCCCGGCAATGACGCGCTGATCTGAAGCGTGGGGAAATCCACATTGGGCAGCGACGCCACCGGCAGGAGCGAGTAGCCCACGATCCCCAGAAGCAGGAGGCCCGCCGCCAGCAGGGTGGTGGCGACCGGACGGCGGATGAAGGGGCTGGCGAGATTCACGGGCCAACCTGTTTGGCGGCCGCCGCAATCCGCACCAGCGAGCCGGGTTTGAGAATCATCTGTCCGTCGGTCACCACCACGTCGCCGGGCTTGACGCCGGATTTGACGACGACGGTGTTGCCTTGCGTCCAACCGATGGCGACGGGATGCATGGTGACTTTCTTGTCCGCGCCGACGATGAAGACATAGCTGCCGTTCGGCCCGCGATTGACCGCCGCGGCGGGAATGGTGGTGACATGATGCAGCGTCTGGAGCGTCAACTGCACGTTCACGAACTGGCCGGGCCAAAGATGGCGCTGCGCGTTGGGAAAGCGGGCCTTGAGTTCGACCGTGCCGGTGGCGGGGTCGATATGATTGTCGGCGATGCGCACCTGGCCGCTGTCCAGAAGCGCGCCGCTTTCCTGGCTGAAGGCCTTGGTCGCCAGCGCCTGCTGAAAGCCGTGGCTGAGATCCTGGAGTTGCTGGAAATTGCCTTCGGGCACGGTGAAGGTCACCGCGATGGGCTCGATCTGGTTGACGGTGACGATACCCGATCCGCCATTGCCCGTGCTGCTGCTGGCATTGGTGGCCGCCGCCGTTGCCGGCGTGTTGCTGATCGAACCTCCCGCGCTCACCAGATTGCCGGGATCGACCAGGCGCACGCCTACGCGGCCATCTATCGGGGAAACGATCCGGCACCAGCCCACATTCACCTGGGCTGCGGCCACCGTTCCTTCGTCCGCCTTGACCGTGCCTTCATATTGCTGGACCAGGGCGCGTTGCGTGTCCACGGTTTGCCCGGCGATCGCATTGGCGGCCTGCAGGGACAGATAGCGTTTGAGATCGAGCTGCGCGTCGGCGAGCAGCGCTTGATCGTGTTTCAAGGTTCCCTGCGCCTGGGTCAGCGCTGCCAGATAAGGCGCGGGATCGATCTGGGCGAGAAGCTGGCCTTTCTTCACATCGGTGCCTTCGGTGAAATCGACGGCGAGAAGCTTGCCGCTCACCTGCGCCAGCACGGTGACGCTGGTCCAAGCCTGGGCCGCACCCAAGGCAGTGATGGAAATGGAAAGATCGGTGGCGCTCGCCTTCGCCACATTGACGGGGATGGGAGGTGGAGGCGCGGGTTTGGCAGGATGGCGCGTCAACAACACGATCGCCACGATCAGCACGGCGAGAGTGGCGAAACCGGCGAGAATCAGGTGACGGCGCTTGCGGGCACGGGCATCGAATTCGCGACGCCCTTGCCTTTGCGGTGCGGGGGCTTGGTAATTCATTCAAATCCAGCAGATACCGGGTTCCCCCGGCAAAAGAACTAGAAGTCTTCGCCTTGGTTCCGCTGGGGACACAATGAGACAAAGCGATATGCGAACCGCTGGTCACATGAACAATAGGCAACCTCTTCCGTGCAGAGGATCAATGTTTGCGCAAAACCGTTGAGGATAACGTGTTATAGTGTTCTCTCGACGGCGCAGCTGGAAGTCCGTGCGATCCCTTCAATCCAACCCGGTCTGAGGCGTATGGCCCTGAGCGTCGTAAAAGGCGAGCGCGTCGGTGGTCCGCCGCCGCATGCCGCGCGCCTTCGCCCGTGCGCGCAATCCCGGTACGCCATCGCGCTCATAGGCGTTCAGCCAGGCCGAGAATTCCTCGTGCGAGATATTGTAGCGGGCGCAAGCCTCGGCTTCGCTGAGAAGGCCGCCTTCCACGGCGGCGACGACATCGGCTTTGCGCCGTGCGATCCATCGCTTGAGATTCTTCGGCGGAAGATCGGCGGCGGTGAGAATTTCGCCAGCCACGCCCAAGACCTGATCCACATGTCCGATGCTGTTACCCATAGGCGGTCTCCTGTCCCGCCCCCTAGCCGGATGCAACGCTAGGCGCGCCCGCGTTAACGGAGAGTCAACACGAGTTCCCGTGGAACTTTTACATGCCTATCTTGAGTTGTGTTTCCATGGCGGCGAAGACGCTGGACCAATCTCCGCGTGCAGGTTGCCGGAAAAGTTTCATGCCCGGATACCAGGGGCTGGAGTCGCCGCCGCTCTGCCAGCGCCAGTCGGCGGCATTCCTCAACGCGACCCAGGCCGGCCGCGCCAGCGCCCCGGCAAGATGCACGATGGCGGTGTCGCAACTGATCACGAGATCCAGCGCATCGATCACCGCAGCGGTGTCGGCGAAATCGCCGGAATCATAATCGGGGCCCAATGTCTCGACCGTCATGCCGGCCGGCAGGTGATCGAGCTGCTCGGTGCCGGTGCCTTTCTGCAAACTGATCAAGCGAACACCGGCCAGCCGGGCGATGCCGGCCAGCGCGGAGAGCGGGAAAGACCGGTCGGCGCTATAGGTCGAGCCTTGCCAGGAGATGCCGATCTTGAATCCCTTGGCGCCGATTTTTGCGCGCCACTTTTCGATGTCGCCGGCTTGCGCATGAAGATAAGGCGTGTGCGCCGGAACATTCGCCAGCGTCGTTCCGAATGCCATCGGCAGGCTCATCAGCGCGACGTGAAAGTCGAATTCAGTGGGTGGCTCGGCGGGCACGATTTCGATCCGGGGATCGAGGCTTTTGAGGAGGCGCATCTGGGAAGCGCGCGCGCCAAGGATCACGCGTGCGCCACGGTCGGCGACCATGGGCGCATAGCGGCTGAATTGGATCGTGTCGCCATAACCCTGCTCGGCTTCGACAAAGACGGTTTTGCCGGCAATGTCTTCCTTGCCGGTCCAGGCAGGGCGCCCCTGCGGGTTGAAAGCTTCGCCCACCCGTTTCTTGCGCCATTCATAAGGGGGCCAACCTTCCGCAAACCGCCCGGCGAGAAGCAACGTCGTCGCCTTGCCGAAATGCGCGTCCGCCGAGCCCGGCTTGAGCGCGATGGCCCGCTCGAAACTTTCGAGCGCCTCATCGTGACGTCGGAGATCGTTGAGCAGATTGCCGCGATTTATGTATGCCTGGACAAGACCGGGTTGCAGCGCAATGGCGCGGTCCACGCTTTCTATGGCCTCCTCGAGACGGTCCAGCTTCGCCAACGCCGCGGCGCGATTGCTCAAAGCCGTGGGCAGATTGGGATCGAGAGAAAGCGCCTTCTCGTGCGCCGCCAGCGCCTCTTCCGGCCGGTCCAGTGCCGCCAGCGCACTGCCGCGATTGTTTTGAAAATTGGCGGATTGGGGATTGAGTGACAAAGCTTTCTCACCGCTCTCAAGCGCTTCCTCGGGGCGCTGAAGGACCAGAAGCGCGGTGCCGCGGCCGTCATGGGCTTCTGCCAGGCCGGGATTAAGCGCAATGGCGCGGTCGTAGCTCGCCAACGCCTCGGCCGCGCGACCCTGGCGCACCAGCACTCCGGCGCGCTGCATGTGAGATCCCGCTTCGCCGGGTGCCAACGCAATGGCGCGGTCGTGATCCCTCAACGCCTCGTCCAGCCGGTCCAGTTCGGCGAGCGCCGCGCCCCGGTTGTTGAGCGCTTTGACATAATCGGGTTTGAGGGCGATGGCCTTGTCGAAGTCGGCGATCGCTTCCTCTTTGTGCATCTGGCCGGAGAGGATGGTCCCCCGATTGTTATAGGCCTGGGCATAATCGGGCTTGATCGCAATGGCGCGGCTGTAGCTTTCCAGCGCTTCATTGGCCTTACCCAGCGCCGAAAGCGTGATGGCGCGGTTGTTATGAACATCGGCCAGGTCCGGCTTGAGCGTCAGCGCCTTGTCGTAACAGCTCAGCGCCTCGTCCAAGCGGTTCAGCTGCTGGAAGGCGTTGCCCAGATCGCGCTCCGCCAAAGGCTGGCGGGGCTCCAGCGCCAGGGCTTCACGGATCAGCCGGATGGCGCGCTGATGCTGGCCCTGCTGCAAGGCCAAAACGCCCAGTAGGTGCTTGGCCTGGAAATTCTTGGGTTCGCGCTTCAAAAGCTCGGTATAGGCGCGCTCCGCGTCCGCGAAGCGCCCCTGGGCGTGCAATTGAAAGGCTTGCTGGAGCATGGGTCGCCACGTCTCTCCCTGGCGGAGGGATAACACGGCACGCGCTCTTTTCGAAAAGGCCTTTTTAGGCAGCGGCTGGTGCCGTAGCGGCCTGCGCCAGAGGCAGTTCGCATATCACCGCCGTACCCGAACCTTCATGGCTTTCGATCCGGAGCGAGCCGCCATGCTGCAACACCAGCGAGCGGACCAGGGAAAGCCCCAGGCCGGTGCCTTCGCGGGCATGGGCGGGATCGTTGATCGCCTGCTCGAAAGGCCGGCCGATGCGCGACAGCAGGTTCTCCGACATGCCGATGCCATGGTCGCGGACGATGAGCGCCAGGTTCTGGCCCGCGATCCGCGCGCTGACTTCCACCTCGCCCCCGGGGCGCGAGAATTTCACCGCATTGGAAAGAAGATTGAGCAGGATCTGGCGGAATGCCCGCTGGTCGGCCGAAAAGATCAGCCCTTGCGCGGGCAGAAGCGCCACCAGCTTGATGTTCCGTTCGTCGGCCCGGTTCTTCACCAGGCGTGTGCAATAATCGACGCTCTCGCCGAGATCGATCTGCTGGTAATTGAGCACGAATTTGCCGGCTTCGATCTTGGCAATGTCCAATATGTCGGAGACCAGATTGAGCAGATGATTGCCGGATTCATGGATGATCTTGGCATAATCCTGATATTGCTGCTGCAGGGGCCCGAACATCTGGTTCTGCAGGAGATCGGAAAAGCCGATGATCGCATTCAAAGGCGTGCGCAATTCATGGCTCATATTGGCCAGGAATTGCGACTTGACCCGGCTGGAGGCTTCGGCGGTTTCCTTTGCGACCTGGTTGTCGCGCAATTCCTCTTCCAGCCGTCTTTTCTCGATCACATTGTCGCGGAACAGGCGCAGCGCGCGGGCGAATTGGCCGATCTCGTCGCGGCGCCCCTGGAACGGGATGGCGTGATCGAGCCGGCTGTTGGCCACCGCCTGCATGGCGTCGGTGATGGCGCGCAGCGGCTTGATCACGCGCAGGGTCACGTAGAAGAGCGTGAAGGACGCCAGGCTGATGGACAGAACCATCAATGCCAGCGCGATATCGAGTTCGCGGTTGGCGGCGATGAGCGTATCGGCCACATTGGCGCGAGTAAGCGCGAATGAGGCGGCCGAGATCGCCGAAATGGCGGCGAGCCCCTGATCGGAGAGGGTGAGCCATTCGTGCGCGCTGAGAGCAGGCGTCTTGCCTTGCGACAGGGCATCGAGGATGTCTCTGCGGGCGGGATGAATGCGGCCGAAATAGATCTTCTGGAAATTGTCCAGCAGCGGCTTGAGCGCCGGCGGGAATGAGGAAAGATCGGTCTTGTCGTTTTCGATCACGCCCCAGGGTGAATTGATGTTGCCTTCCTGTTCGGCGA
>DATKPL010000023.1:0-5650 GCA_035524155.1 Rhizomicrobium sp. | reverse complement strand
ATTCGGATCAGTTGGGCAGCCCGCCTCCCCCACGCATGCAGAGCATGCTGGTGGGGAGGTGGCCGTAGCAGCGTTTACGATGCGAAGGCCGGAGGGCGCATCAACCGACGAACCCTCAGAATGTTTGTAAGCGTCCGGTGTGACGCGCCTTGCGGCGGATGAGTCGATTTAGAGGATGGCGGTTCTGGTGACGGTAGTCACGGATTAGGAACTGGTGCTGTCCCTATGTCTGGACCTAGTGACGAGAGCCACGTCTATGTGGCGGATTTGCGCCGACGGCGTACGCGCGAAGAGAAGCTTGCGATTGTTCGGGAGACGAAAGACGCGCCGGTGAACCGGGTGGCACGCCGCCATGGTCTTTCACCGGGCTTGGTCTTCCGTTGGCGCAAGCAGCTGGCGCAGGAGGCCGGGCTGGCTTTGGCAGAGCCGGCGGCAAGGTTTGTTCCGATTGCATTGCGTGCGCCGGAGCAGCCGCTACGCCGAACTGGAAGCCCCGGTTCGATCGAGATTGTCCTTGCTGGCGGGCGAAGGGTGATTGTGGACAAGGACTTCGACAGGAACGCGTTGAAGCGGGTGATCGAGGCGCTGGAAGCCGGATGATACCCGTAGCTGCGGGGACGCGCGTCTGGCTGGCGGCCGGCCACACCGACATGCGCAAGGGCTTCGATGGGCTGGCGCTGCGGGTGCAGGAAGTGCTGAAGCGCGATCCCCATTGCGGCCACCTGTTCGTGTTCCGCGGCAAGCGTGGCGATCTCGTCAAGCTTCTATGGCACGATGGTCAGGGCATGTGCCTGTTCGCCAAACGGCTGGAACGGGGGCGGTTCATCTGGCCTGCGACCGTTGGCGAGGCGGTGAACATTAGCTCTGCACAGCTCGGCTATCTGCTCGAAGGCATAGACTGGCGTGCGCCGCAGCACACCTACCGGCCCGAACTCGCTGGATAGATGCGACGCCTTGACTCGCGACGATTGTGACCGTCGCCGCCGGAAGCGCATTACCCCAAGCTTGTCTGCATGACGCTTGATTCGTCCGAGCTTCCCGACGATCCCGACACGCTGAAGGCGCTGGTGCGCGAGCAGGCGGCGCTGATCGAAGCCAAGGATGCCGAACTGCGGGCTAAGGGTTTGCGCATCGCGCAGATCACGACGCAGCTTCATCGGTTGAAACGAATGCAGTTCGGCCGCTCTTCGGAGAAATTGACCCAGGAGATCGAACAGCTTGAGCTCCTGCTGGACGATTTGCATGAAGGGGATGGCGAAAGTCCGGCGGCACAGCCTCAGCCGGTAGCGGGGGAAAAACAGAAGCCGGTCCGCCGGCCACCGCCTGCTTCGCTGCCGCGCGAGGAGATTGTGCACGAGGTGCCTTGCGCCTGTCCCAAATGCGGCGGTGAATTGCGCCGGTTGGGCGAGGATGTGACGGAGCTTCTGGAATATGTGCCAGCCTCGTTCAAGGTGATCCGGCACCTGCGCCCGAAGTTCTCCTGCCGCAAGTGCGAGGCTATCACGCAAAGCCCGATGCCGTCCTTGCCGATCGAGCGGGGCCGGCCGGGGCCAGGCCTGATCGCCCATGTGCTGGTCTCCAAATATGCCGATCATCTGCCGCTCTATCGCCAGGGCGAGATTTACGAACGCTTGGGCATCGATCTGGAACGCTCGACCTTGGCGGACTGGGTGGGGCGGGCGAGCGCGCTGCTATCCCCACTCGTCGAGGCGCTGCGCAAGGACGTGATCGCCTCTGACGTGCTGCATGGTGACGACACGCCCGTGCCCGTGCTCGATCCGGGGCGCGGCAGGACCAAGACCGGTCGGCTGTGGACTTACGTGCGTGACGGGCGCCCCCATGGCGATGCCCACTCGCCGGCAGCCGTTTACTTCTACTCTCCGGACCGCAAGGGCGAGCATCCGGCTCGGCATTTGAACGCCTTCAAGGGTGTGCTGCATGCCGATGGCTATGCCGGCTTTGGTGCCATCTTCGAGAAGGGCGGCATCACCGAGGCCGCCTGCTGGGCGCATGTCCGGCGTAAGTTCTTCGACGAATATGAATCGACGAAAGCGCCCCTCGCCAAGGAAGCCCTCGACCGGATCGGGGCGCTCTACGCCGTCGAAGCCGAAGCGCGTGGCCGAGGGCCCGACGAGCGACGGCGGTGGCGGCAGGAAAAATCGAAGCCATTGCTCGACGAGCTTCATGCCTGGTTGTCGTCGACCAAATCCAAGCTCTCGCAGAAGACCGATTTGGCAAAGGCGGTCCGCTACACGCTCTCGCGTTGGAAGGCCCTGACACGGTTCCTCGATGATGGGCGATTGGAGATCGACAACAACGCCGCCGAACGCGCCATCCGCCCGCTTGCCCTCGGCCGCAAGAACTATCTCTTCGCCGGCTCCGACAAGGGTGGCGAGCGCGCCGCGGCCATCTACTCCCTCATCGAAACCGCCAAGCTCAACGGCCTCGATCCCGAAGCCTATCTCCGCGATGTGATCGCCCGCATCGCCGATCACTCCATCAACAGGATCGGCGAGCTTCTGCCGTGGAATTGGAAGGACGCTTCTGCCAAACTGGCGCCATGAGCAATGCCGTCCGGCTGAAGATCACCCTCACCGATACCGAACCATCCATCTGGCGCAGGGTCGAGGTTCCGGTCTCCATCACGCTCAAGGACCTGCACGCCGTCATCCAGGCCGCCATGGGCTGGGAGAATTATCACCTCTATCAGTTCCTTGTCGGCAGAGAGACCGTCAACGGACCTGGCTTTGAAGATGTCGGCTTCTCGGGCAGGCGCAATCTGACAGCCGGACGCGTGACGCTCGACGATCTGATCACCAGCAACACGAAACGCTTCGGCTATCTCTACGATATGGGCGATAGCTGGGAGCACGAGCTGCGCATCGAGAAGGTCCTGCCCGCAGACGCAACGACCGCTTATCCCTGCTTCCTCGATGGCGCCGGGAAATGTCCGCCCGAAGATATCGGCGGGCTGCCGGGCTTCTATAACTTCCTCGAAGCGATCGAAGATCCAGACCATCCTGACCACGAAGAACTCTTCGACTGGTATGGCGGCCCCTTCAATCCCGCCGACGTGGACAACGATGCCATCAAGAAGCGTCTCGCACGGCTCGCCCCGCGCAAAAAGCGCAAGGCCGCCTGAACATTGCGGGGCCTGCGCCGCGGCCGCCACCGGACGCTTACGAATGTTTTCGACAGGCGGATGCCGAACTGCCGGGGCGGTCCGGCATAAAGGCCGCCGGAATTGTTGGACGCGACATACTGATCGTCCGTCAAATTGTCGCCATAGAGCGTCCAGACCAGGTCGTTCATCTTCCATTCGAGTTGCGCGCCCAGAAGATCGCGCACGCCCAGCCGGTCGCCCAGGGCGGGATTGTCGAAAATCGACGCCCATTGCCCCGAGACATGCGCGAAATTCAACCGCGGCGTCAGCGTCTGCCCATTGTCCAGGTCGAACGCATATTGCGCGCTGAAATTGTAGGTGACGCTGGGCGCGTAGGTGATCGGGTGGTCTTTCACATTGACGCAATAGGGATCGGTGCCGCCCGTATTCGGATTGCAGGTGCCAAATGCCAGGAGGTTGTAGCGCGGATCCACCGCCCAGTAATTGCCGATCGAGCTCTTGAGCAATCCCACCGTGGCGGTAAAGGAGAACTGTCCGAAATTGGCCTGAGACTCCCCTTCCAGACCATAGATCGCGGTCGGGTGCGGCAGGTTGAGTTCATAGGACTGGTTGGGGAAGTTCGGATCGGCCAGCGAAATCTGGAAGTGATCATAGCTGGTATAGAAAGACGTCAGCTCGGTGCGAACATGGCCATCGAACCAGTCCGAGGCCTTCCAGCCCGCTTCATAGTTCGTGTCCGTCACCGGGCCGAAATTGTTGGGACCGACGCCGACATTCAATCCGCCGCCGGTGTAACCCGTCGCCACGAACGCGTAGAGGAAATTGGTGTCGTTGACGGCCCAGTCCAGTGCGGCCTTGTAGGAGAAGTTGAAGGATTTCTGCCCCTGGAAATTGAAGGCATAAGCACCATAGGAATACAGGTCCGCAACATTCTGGGAGCGCGTCTCGGTCCAGCGGCCGCCCAGCGAGGCCTCCACGCCGCCGCCCAGCTTGGCTTCCACCTGGCCAAAGCCGGCGATGTCCTGGTTGCTGGTATGTCCCTGGAAGGTATAGGACGTGTACTGATAGAAATTCGCCGCGCTGGGCGTGGGATCGGTGCCGATGCGCGGACCCACCGAGATCCAATATTGGTAAGGCGGCTCCCAACGATAGTCGTTCTCCTGCCCATAAAGCCCGAACACCCAGATGATCGGCTGATCGTCCGGCGAGACCAGATTCACTTCCTCCGACTTGATGGTCTCACCCACGCGGTCGAAGAATGTCCAATCGCTGGTGCCGGCAAGCCAGCTCTGGGTGGTCGCGATGCTGCCGAAATAAGGATAGTCGGAGGGATTGCCGTAATCGGTGCCGTCCAGATCGGTGGTCCAATTGCCGTTGCCGACATTATAATCGGAAATGGATTGCAGCTTGATGCCGTCGGGGAAGACGTAATCGACTTTCAGGATCGCCCGCTGCTCGCGGTCCAGCCTGGACATCGGCGCATTGGCCGTGACGTCGAAGAGATCGCTGTTGTGATACGGGTTGGGAATGCCATAGGGCGCGACGGGCGTACCGACGGGCAGCAATTGCGAGAAGGGAATAGCGGGGGCTGCCCCGAAATCCTGATAGAGCACGTCGTATTTCAGCGACACGGTGAAGGCCTGAACGGGCTGCCACAGCACACTGAGGCGCGCGGCGCCGACCCTGAGATCGCCCGGATTATAACCGGGCTTGCAGCCTGAATATTTGTCGTCAGGGCAATTGTCCGCCGGGTCGCGGTCGATCACGGTGTAGAAACTGCCCCTGGCTTCGCCGAATGCCGCCAGACGTATCGCCAGCGTATCGGTGAGCGGGATATTGACCGCGCCCTGGATCTGGCCATCGTTATAGTTGCCGTATTGCGCCTGGGCGTAACCGTCATAGCCGCCTCCGAGCACCGGATCGTTCGTGTTCACGAACACCGCGCCGCCGGTCGCGTTCTGGCCCACGAACGTGCCTTGAGGGCCGCGATACACTTCGACGCTCTTGATGTCGTAATAGGGCTCGGCCGTGAGATAACCCGGGAAGGTCGAAACGCCGTCGCGGTAGGTGACCACGCCGGGCGGCGTCTGGGTATTGTTCTCGCCTTTGCCGATGCCGCGAATATCGAAATCCACGCCCTGCCCCAGATCGTTGACGGTCAGGTTCGGCGCGATGAATTGCAGATTATTGACGTTGGCGACATCGCGGGTTTGAAGGTCTTCATTGCTCAGGACGGTGGCCGTGACCGGCGTCGTCATCAAATTCTCGATGCGGCGCTCGGCGGTGACCACCACCGTTTCGATCTGTCCGGTGCTGCCGGAATTGCCCGTCGATGACGGCGCTGTCTGTGCCTGAGCGTTCACACAACAGCCAAGTGCGAGCAAAGATGTGCCGAGCCACAATCCCGTTTTCATGCGCCCCTCCGTCGTTTCATCCCGTCGCGCTTTTTTCCGCGCGTTTGGTGATTGTGTATCAGCTCCAAGGGATTTTTCAATACTAACTTACTTGTCAGTCAGTAATTAAATT
>DATKPL010000022.1:0-3949 GCA_035524155.1 Rhizomicrobium sp. | reverse complement strand
TGCATGCCTTCCAGCACGCCATAAAGATGATCGATCTGCGCCCAGTCGGTGTCTTCGAAGCGCCTGGCGCGGGCATGGGTGGCGGCGATGGCCGCCTGGACCTGATAGGTCCCGGGCCGGTTGTGGCGTACGGCCTTGTCGATCAGAGCCAGGCCTTCGGAAATCATTTCGCCGTTCCAGCGCGCGCGATCCTGGTCTTCCAGCAGCACCGCCTCGCCATCCGCATCGAAGCGAGCGGCGGCGCGCGATTGCTGGAGCAGCATCAGCGCCAAGAGCCCCATGATTTCCGGCTCCTGCTGATAAAGCCGCAGCAACAGCCGCACCAGCCGGATGGCTTCCAGCGACAATGGCGCGCGATCGGGATCGGCGCCGCCGGAATAGCCTTCGTTGAACACCAGATAGAGCATGGCGGCGACCGATGCGACGCGTTCGGCACGTTCCGCCGGGCCCGGCGGCTCGAACGGCACATCGGCCTTGGCAATCGTCCCCTTGGCGCGGGTGATGCGCTGCTCCATCGCGCTTTCGCTGACCAGGAAGGCGCGCGCGATCCGCGCCAGCGGCACGCCCGACACCACGCGCAGCGCCAGCGCGATCTGCTGCGCCGCCGGCAGCGAGGGATGACAGCAGATGAACAACAGCCGCAGCACATCGTCGCGGTAATGCGCGCCATCCAGCCGCTCGGCCATGGGCGTTTCCGCATCGTCCAGATCGGAAACGGTTTCTTCTTCCGGCATGGCGGCGTCATGCGCCCGCTTGCGCAGATCGTCCAACCCGGCATTCCTGCCCACCAGCACCAGCCATGCCACGGGATCGCGCGGCGGCCCGTTCCTGACCCAGCTTTTGAGCGCGCGCAGGCAGGCCTCTTGATACGCCTCCTCGGCGCGGTCCAGATCGCGGAAATAGCGCAGCAGTGCCGCCACCGCCTGGGGCCGGGCGGCCGTCAATGCCGTGTCGATCCAGCTCAGGTCCACAAGCATGAGGGTTTTTTTCCTTTTCCCAAGGACGCGCCAGTATGCCCCCACCCGACAGGGACCGGAGAAAAAACCACCTGCCGCGATGTCGGGCGTGCTGGATGAATTTTCCACCCGGGCGGCGTATGTCGCCCGTGCCGAAGCCCGGTCCGCCCATCAACGGGTCTTCGCGGTCAGCGGGCTTAAAAGTCTAGACGCGCTTCGACAAATTCCAGCCGAACCAGCTCAGCACGGCCGCGACCAGGAATGCCACCCAGCTCAGCCAGATCGGCACGATCCAGCCGGCGATCACGATGGGCCAGTTCAGCACCGCGCGCACCAGATGCGCCAGCGCCACCAGGGCAAAGATCGCGCCCGCCAGCCGCAGATAGCCTTTCGTGTCCATGGTCAGGACGCCGCGTTGGACAGCGCTTCCCAGCTCCGGCGGATCAGGTCGCGGGTGTCGTCGGAAAAATCATACCCGGGCACCAGTTTCGCCCCTTCCTCCAGCACATCGTCATAGCCGCCCGCGCGCATGCAGACCGGGCAGACCACGATGTCCTTGTTGGCGGAAACGCCGATGCGGAACAACGGCGCATGACAATCGGTGCATTTGATGGTGAGAAAGGCGTGAAACGGCTCCATGACGAATGCCTCCTCTCAAATGATGTGCTTTGGCTAGCGATGCGACGCGTTGAAGCCCTCCAGGGCTGGCGCGCCGGGGCATAATTCCTTTTCCGACATCAAATTCAGGGGCCGGTCCACCGTGTTGAGGTGCGTATGCAGGTCCCCCGCGTCGCGGTCCATATAGATGAGTCCTGTGACAAGTTCGCCTTGCGCCGCCTTGGACTGGAGGTACGCCATGGCTGCGATCTTGTCACCCGGATCGTAATCGGCATCGAGCTTGGCCAGCCTGAGGCGCGAGCCGTCATGCAGCGCCACTTCCTCGGTGGTGCCGGGCGCATATTCGACGGTGATCTCCTCGCGCGGCTCCATGATGTCCAGCCGGTTCACCGCCTCGTTATGGGCGCGCACGAAATCGTAGGCCTTGGTCGAGCCGGCATGGTTGTTGAACGCCACGCAGGGGCTGATGATATCGATGAAGGCGGGACCGGGATGGCGCATCGCCGCCATGATCAGGGGCACCATCTGCGCCTTGTCGCCCGAAAAGCTGCGGCCCACGAAGGTCGCGCCCACCATCATCGCCATGCTCACCAGGTCGAGCGGCGAATCCGTGTTGACGGCGCCGCCCTTGCTCTTGGAGCCTTTGTCGGCGGTGGCCGAGAACTGGCCCTTGGTGAGGCCATAGACGCCGTTATTCTCGGTGATATAGACCATATTCACGCCGCGGCGGATGCAATGCACGAACTGGCCGAGCCCGATCGAGGCGGAATCGCCGTCACCCGACACGCCCAGATAGATCAAATCCTTGTTGGCGAGATTGGCGCCGGTCAAAACCGACGGCATGCGGCCATGCACGGAATTGAAGCCGTGGCTCTGGCCCAGGAAATAGGCCGGCGTCTTGGACGAACAGCCGATGCCGGACAGTTTCGCCACCCGGTGCGGCTCGATCGCAAGCTCGAAACAGGCGGCGATGATAGCAGCGGAGATCGAGTCATGTCCGCACCCGGCGCAAAGGGTCGAGATCACGCCTTCATAATCGCGTCTTGTGTAGCCCAGCTTGTTCTCGGGCAATGCCGGATGGCGCAGCTTGGGTTTGGCGATGAAAGTCATTCCGCGGCCTCCTTGGCTTCGGTCCGCATGCGGGCCGAAATCGCCTCGCCGATGAAGCGGGCGGTGATGGGTGTGCCGTCGAAATGCAGCACCGAGACGAACTTCGCCGGATCGATGCCACATTCATTGACCAGCAGCATGCGCATCTGGGCGTCGCGATTCTGTTCGACCAAAAAGATCTGGTCGTGGGCTTCGATGAAATCCGCCACGGCGTCGGCGAAGGGAAAGGCCCGAAGCCGCATCACATCCAGATGCAACCCATCGGCATCGAGCGCCGCCAGCGCCTCGCGCATCGCCGCTGCGGTCGAGCCGAAATGGATCACGCCGAAACGGGTCTTTTCCTTGGCCGGGCGGATGACGGGTGCGGGCACGTATTTCTTGGCGGTCTCGAATTTGCGCAAGAGGCGCTGCACATTGTCCTGATAGACATCGCCCTCTTCGCTGTATTTGGCGTAGCGGTCATGGCTGGAGCCGCGGGTGAAATACATGCCCTTTGAGGGATGCACGCCCGGAAGGGTGCGATAGGGAATGGCGTCGCCGTCCACATCCAGATAGCGGCCGAATGTCTTTCCCGCATCCAGGTCGTCGGCGGTCATGATCTTGCCACGGTCATACCTGCGGCTATCGTCCCAGGTGAACGGCTCGCACAGCCAGTCATTCATGCCGATGTCCAGGTCTTCCATCACGAAGATCGGCGTCTGCAGCCGCTCGGCCAGGTCGAAGGACAGGGCGGCAAATTCGAACAGCTCCCTGGGGTCTTCCGGGAACAGCAGCACATGCTTGGTGTCGCCATGGGATGCATAGGCGCAGACCAGAATGTCGGCCTGTTGCGTGCGGGTGGGCATGCCGGTGGAGGGTCCGCCCCGCTGCACATTGATGATCACGGCGGGAATTTCCGCGTAATAGGCGAGGCCCAGGAATTCCTGCATCAGCGAAACACCGGGCCCCGAGGTGGCAGTGAAGCTGCGTGCGCCGTTCCAGGCCGCGCCGATCACCGCACCGATGGCCGAGATTTCGTCTTCCGCCTGGATGATGGCGAATTTGTTCTTACCCGTCTCCTTGTCCACCCGGTATTTCTTGCAATGCTTGCCGAAAGCTTCGGCTACCGAGGTGGACGGCGTGATGGGATACCAGGCCGCCACGGTGGCGCCACCATAGACACAGCCCAGGCCTGCCGCGTCATTGCCGCTGACGAAGATGCGCTTGCCCACAGCGTCGGCACGCTCGACCTTCAAGCCGCACTGGCCCTTCAATTCTGTGCGGGC
>DATKPL010000021.1:0-12733 GCA_035524155.1 Rhizomicrobium sp. | reverse complement strand
TCGCGAAGCGCGCGCGCCAAGGCCACCATGCGCTTGACATGGCCATAGCCGAATTTTCCGCCGCCATCGCAGCGGATCAGCGCCAGTCCGGGCGACGTGCGGAGCTGTTTCTGTTGCACGTGGCGATTGATGGCGCGCAGGGACGGTTCACGTTCCAGAAGCAGAAGGAGATCGGCCAGCGACGCTTCGCCGGCGCGAGCTTCGAGCCGCGCATGCAGAGCCTCGACAAAAGCCAGGTCATCGGGCGTGTCCACCGTCAAGCGTCCGGCATCTCGCGCCAGGGGCGGATAGGCCGGCGCCCACGCGATCGGGGCGAAATCGGGATGAAGCTTGAAATAGCCGGTAACATGCTCGCGCGCGACCGGATCATCGTGCGCCTCGCGCATCAATTTATTCAGGCCTCGGCGGGTAAGTGGATCGACGCCTTCATGGGCGCAAGCCACGCCTTCTTCCATCAGCACATAATCGCCGTCCTGGGCGATCAGGTTCTCGACCAGGTGATCGATAAAGCCCGCATCCACAAAAGGCGCGTCGGAGGATACGCGCACAATGACATCCGCGTTGAGCTGTTCGGCGGCGAGAGCGAAACGGGCCAGGACGTGATTCTCGGGGCCGCGCACCACCGTGACGCCCTGTGCCGCGCCGAATTCCACGATCGCTTCGTCGAGGGAATTTGTGGTGGTGGCAATGGCGATGTCATCGATCAGCTTCGAGGCTTTGAGGCGATGGATGATGTGCCAGAGCAGCGGCTGGCCGGCGATAGGTTTCAGCACCTTGCCGGGCAGGCGGGTGGATCCCATCCGCGCCTGTATGACAGCCACAATGCGAGGCTTTTTGCTCATGGCGTCTTGGTCGTGACCCGCCTTCCCTTCGGCGCGAAGCGCCTGGAAGGGGAGGTGCCCGTAGCACGCCCCCGGGCGTGCGAAGGGCGGAGGGGATCAAAAAAAAACCTCACGCCGCTTCGCCTTTGTAGCTCATCCTCACATGCTTCAACGGCCTCATCCCGTCTTCAGGATCGGCGCGCCAATCGCGGTCGGCAAGTTCGGAGGGTTGCGGACCTTTGAAACCGCTGCCATCGGCGATCAGGCTTTCGCGAATGCGCGCGATCACCGGCGCAATCTCGTGCGGCAGCCAGCAATGTCCCGCCGCATATTCCGCGCCCTTGGCGTCAAGATCGAGATGGAATTCCACCACGCGCGCATCCCAACGATGCACCGCGCGCTCGATCACCGCGGGCCGCCTGGTGTGATCCGACCAGCCCGTGGGGAGACCGGTGGCTTCGCGGATGACGGCGATGGCGGAAAGATTGGCTTCCGCCGCCGGGGTGGGATAGGCGGAAACACAATGGAGCAGGGTGACGTCCTTGGCCCCGCCGCGCTGAAGCGCGCGGGCGGCGGTAACGATCTCGTCCATGGTCGCCATGCCGGTGGACAAGACCACCGGCTTGCCAGTAGCGGCGCAGGCCTTGAGCAGGTCGCCGACCAGAAGTTCGTAGGACGCGACCTTGTAGAAATCGACAAAGGAGGCCAGTTCGGCCACCGCTTCCCGGTAAAACGGGGTGCAGGAAAACTGGATTTTCCGGGCCGAACAGTGTTCGGCAAGAGGCCCCAGATGCGAGAGGGGAAGCTCCCATTCCCGTCGGGCGCGGTGCTTCGGGCTTTGCACCAGTATCTCGGGCGCGAACATGCGGTCGATCTTGAAAAGCTGGAATTTGACCGCATCGCAGCCGGCATCGGCGGCGGCATCCACAAAGGCCTTGGCGCGCGCAAGGTCCCGGCCGTGATTGCTGGATGCCTCGGCGATAAAAAGCGGTCCGGAAGGATGCGCGGCCATTTACTTTTTTTAAAGCCGGTATGGCTAAAAAGCCGTTAACGGAGCCCGCCAGATTATGAGTCACGCCGCCGCGAAGAATGTCATTCGGGATGGCGTGCATCGCGGTCCACGTATCGCGGCACGCGAACATCACGACATCATCGAGTGCGAGACCTGCGGCTTCAAGCATGCCTTGCCGCTGCCTGACGCTGCCGTGCTCGAAGAAATCTATCGCGAGGATTACTACACCCAGGAGAAGCCCACTTTCCTCGCCCATGCCGGCGAGGACCAGGCCTGGGCGCAGTTGGCGCAGACCGACAGGCTGGAAATCCTCGAAACGCTTCTGCCGCCCGATCGCCGCCGCCTGCTGGATGTGGGCTGTGGGCCGGGGTTCTTTTTGCAGACCGCGCTTCGCCGCGGCTGGCTGGCGCATGGCATCGAGCCGTCACGTCAGGCAGCGGCCCATGCGCGTTCGCTGGGCGCGCAAGTGATCGAGGGATTTTTCAACGACGCCAGCGCCGCCGCGTTAGGCCGCTTCGATGCCGTCACACTCAGCAATGTGCTGGAGCATGTGCCCGACCCCGCGCATCTGCTGCATTTGGCGCGCGGTTTGCTGGAACCGGGCGGCGTCATTTGCATCACTGTTCCCAATGAATTCTCGCCCACACAGATCGCGGGCCGCGCGGCTATCGGCGCCAATGACTGGTGGGTGGCGCCGCCGCATCATCTCAATTATTTCAATTTCGATTCGCTCACGGCACTTCTTGCGCGCATGGGCTTTGCCGCCAAAGCCCGCACCACCAGCTTTCCCATGGAAGCCTTTCTGATGATGGGCGAGAATTACGTGAGCGATCCGGCGCTGGGCCGCGCTTGTCACAATCGGCGCAAGAAATTCGATCTCGCCTTCGAAGCGGCGGGGCTGAAGGAAACACGGCGCGGCTTTTATCGCGCGTTGGCGGAATTGGGGATTGGCCGCGAAGCCGTGGTGATCGCGGTGAAGACGCCGTGACCGCGACCCCGTTCTTCATCGTCTCGTCGGGGCGATCCGGCACCGCCATGCTGCACAAGGCCTTGAGCGCGGTTCCCGGCGTGGAAATGCATCACGAATACATGGTGCAGGTCATCCAGCCTTTGGCGGTCAGGCGCTATCTGAACCTTGCCGATCCGGCACAGACCGCCAGGCTTATCGCGGAAACCTATGGCGCGGCGGTTCGCTACAGCGAGGCTTCGCATTGGGGTGATTCCTCCAACAAACTGTCCTGGCTGATTCCGGAATTGGCCGCAGCCTTTCCCCAGGCGCGGTTCGTGCATCTGGTGCGCGACGGACGCAAAGTCGCCAGTTCCTATTTCCACAAGCTGGGCGATGAATGCTACGACGATCGCTCCACCGCCATCCTGCAGGCGCATTACGATGCGCCGGAAACGCATCCCGCCCCGCCGCCGGAAAAGAAATATTGGTGGCCGCTGCCACGCCATGGCGCCGGGGACGCCGAGAAATTCCGCAGCTTCAGCCAGTTCGAGCGCATCTGCTGGCACTGGGCCGAGGTGAACCACCTGGCGCTGGAAGAATTGTCACGCCTTCCCGGCGAGCGAACAATGTTCGTGCGCCTGGAAGAGCTGCGCGCATCGCCCTCCGAGGTGCGGGCGCTGTATGATTTCCTCGACCTGCCCTGGCGGGACGAGGCCTATGGCGTGTTCGCCCGGCCCCACAATGTGAACCGGCCCGAAGACCGCCTGCTCGACGCCGCCCAGCGGGCGCAATTCGAGGCGATTGCCGGGGATATGCTGGCTCGGTTGGGCTATGCCGATCGCCCCGAATATCTGGTCAATTATTAGAGTTTTAACGCTGATCGGTGGATCATGGTTACCGGACTATTGACCGGTATCAAAGCCCATGCGCGCCGAGCTGCCTTCTTGCGACCTTTGCGGTCAGGACGCTCTTCATTTCGCCTACCAACCGGAACGCTCGACCCGCGACCTGAAGGTTCATGTCTGCGGCCATTGCGGGCTGGTGCAAAGCCTGCCGCGCATTGATCGCACGCCGGCACGCCACGGCGCTGCCGTGTCGGGCGGCGCGGACTGGGGCAATGTGCGTTACGGCAAAGGCTTTCGTACGGAGGCGGCCTTGGCCGCCCTGGCGCGTCACGCCAAATTCGACGGCGCGCTGAGTTTGCTGGATGTGGGTTCCAACCGCGGCTCCTTCGCCAAAGCTTTTCTCGACACCGCGCCCAAGGCCAATGTCACCGCGGTCGAACCCGACGAACGCTATGCCGACAGTTGCGCGGAGCTGCCCCGCACCAGGCTGATCTGGGCACGCACCGAAGAGACGAATTTTCCGGATGCCAGCTTCGACATCGTCCATTCCTGTCACACCATCGAACATCTCGCCCAGCCATTCGTGGCCCTGAAAGATCACGCCCGGGTGCTGAAACAGGGCGGATTGCTGGTCCTGGACGCGCCCAATATCGCGCTGATCGGCGGCGACGACATTCTGGAAGAATGGTTCATCGACAAGCACCTCTATCATTTCTCCAAGGCCACCCTGACGCGGATGATCGAGGCGGCCGGGTTCACCATCCTGGCGGAGCCTGATCCGTCGGATCTCACCAATCTTCTGCTTGTGGCGCGAAAAACCAGAGCGTGGTCGCCGAACATCGCGCCCGATCTTGTTGAAGTCGCGCGCGCCCAGGCGCTGATTCAACGCTATCGCGGAACGCGCGCCGCCAATCGGACGGCATTGGTTGCGGCCGCGCGCGAGTTGAACGCGCTCAAGCCGCAACGTATCGCGCTGTGGGGCGCGGGACGCTTGTTCGATTCCCTGGTTCTGGCGGGCGGGTTTGATCCCAAGGGGCTGAGCCTTCTGATCGACGCGCACCTGATCCAATACATGCCCGAGCGGCATGGCGTGGCATTGTCCAAACCCGAAGCGCTGCGTTCCATGCCCGTGGACGTGATCGTGGCGATGTCGCGCGCTTTCTCCGACGAGATCACGGCCGAGGCCAAGCGCCTCGCGCCCAATGCCCGTGTCATTCTTTATGCCGATCTGCTGGCGCGGGCGCGCCTCAGCCACGCGGCCTGAGACCCCCCATGACCCAGCACCCTAAGAAATTTGTCCCCGCCAATGACGTCTCGCTGGAAGAGAAATTGCGCGAGGCCGCGCGTTTCGTGCGCTGCCATTCCATCGCCTCGATTTTCCATGCCGGTTCCGGCCATCCCGGCGGCGCCTTGTCGTCGGCTGATCTTCTGGCCTGCCTTTACGGCGCGGAATTGAACCTTTGGCCCGGCACCGTGACCGATCCCGCGCGCGACCGCTTTGTGCTTTCCAAAGGCCATGCCGCGCCGGCTTTGTATGCCGCGGGCGCCTATTTCGGTTTCTGCGATCCCAAGGCCTCGCTCGCCTTGCGCAAATTGAACAGCCCGTTCCAGGGCCATCCTCATGTCCTCGACCTGCCTTGGGTGGAAACCTCCACCGGCTCATTGGGTCAGGGCATGTCGGTGGCGCTGGGCATGGCGTTGGGCATGAAGCTGCAAGAGATACCGGCGCGGGTCTATACGCTTCTGGGCGACGGCGAATTGCAGGAAGGCGAAGTGTGGGAGGCGGCGATGGCGGCGGCCCATCACAAGCTCGACAATTTCTGCGCCCTGATCGATTACAACAAGCTGCAAAGCGATAACGCCAATGCCGCGATCATGGGGCTGGAGCCCCTGGCCGACAAATGGCGCGCCTTCGGCTGGAACGTTGCCGAGATCGACGGCCACGACATGTCCCAGATTCTGGGCGCGCTGCGCAAAGCCGGCACCACACGTGAGCGTCCGTCGCTGATTATCGCCCATACCATCAAGGGCAAGGGCGTTCCCTATATGGAAAACATCCCCGCCTGGCACGGCAGCGTGAAGCTGACCGAGGCGCAGACCCGCGAAGCTTTGACAGCGCTGGGCGCGAGCGAACAGGAAATCGAGGGCTTTCTTCATGTCTAATCCGGCCCTGGTCGCCAACAGCGATTCCTTGCGCGAAGCCTTCGGCAAGGCGCTTTCCGCGCTGGGCGATGAATTCCCCAAACTGGTGGTGCTGGATGCCGATATTGCCGGCGGCACCGGTGTGCATCATTTCCGCAAATCCCATCCCAAGCGGATGCTGCAGTTCGGCATCGCCGAGCAGAATATGATGGCGGCGGCAGGCGGCCTGGCGGCGACGGGCCTGATTCCCGTGGTCACGACCTTTGCGGTGTTCTGCCTGCGCGCCATCGAGCAGGCGCGGCTTTCGCTCTGCTATGCGCGGCGCAACGCCAAGATCGTGGCCAGTCATCCGGGGCTTGATGTCGGTCCCGACGGCGGCTCGGCCCAGGCTTTGGAAGACCTGGCCGCGTTTCGCGCCATTCCCGGCATGACCGTAATTTCGCCGGCGGATCCCACCGAAATGGCGATGGCGACACGGGCGATGCTGGAATATCAAGGCCCCGTCTATATGCGCACAGGCCGCAGCCCCGCGCCGCGCCTGTTCGGCGACGATCACAAATTCGAAATCGGCAGGGGCCAGATCATTCGCGATGGCGACGACGTGACCATCGTCGCCTGTGGCGTGGAAGTGGCCCGCGCCCTGGCGGCGGCCGAGATGCTGGCGCGCGACGGAATCTCGGCACGGGTGGTCAACATGGCCACCATCAAGCCCATCGACGCGGCGCTTTTATCCATCTGCTCCCTGGAAACCGGCGCCATCGTCACCGCCGAGGATCACAATATCCATGGTGGGCTGGGCGGCGCGGTGGCGGAAGCCTTAGGCCAGACCAGGCCATGCCCGATGGAATTCGTTGGCGTGCGCGATACGTTCGGCGCGTCCGGCGAGCCGGACGAGTTGGCGCATCATTTCAGCATTTCCGCGCCCTTCCTCGCCGATGCGGCGCGCCGCGTCATCGCCCGCAAAAAATCATGAGCCGCTTCTCGCTTTCCGGGTAATGCTCCGTCGTCACCGGCGGCAGCCGCGGCATCGGCCGCGCCATCGCGCTGTGCCTGGCGGAGGCCGGCGCCGATGTATTAATCACCTATCGCGAGCGCGGCGATGAAGCCGATGCAGCAGTGAAAGATATTCTCACTCTTGGCGGGCGGGCCAAAGCGGTGGTGATGGATGTCACCGATCGCGCCAGCATCGAATCTGCTGCGATAGAAGCCGCTGCCTTTGGCCCGGTCTCCATCCTGGTCAACAATGCCGGCGTCAACAAGCCTACCGATTTCGACCAGATTCAGGATGGCGACTGGGACTTCATCCTCGACACCAATCTCAAAGGCCCGTTCCTGGTAGCGCAGGCTTTCCTGCCGCTTTTGAAACAGGCGAATGGCGCATCCGTCATCCATATCGGTTCGGTGAGCGGGCAATATGGCGGGCCGCGCACGGCCCATTATGCCGCGTCCAAGGCGGGATTGATTTCGCTGTCGCAGGTTCTGGCCCGCTTCGGCGCGCCGCACGCGATCCGTTCCAATGTCGTGGCCGCTGGCTTGATCGCATCCGAGATGGCGGCGGGCGGTCTTCAAGCTGCCAGCGTGCAGAAAGCGGCGGAGAATATCCTGCTCAAGCGGATGGGCACGCCACAGGAAGTGGGTGACGCGGTCGCGTTCCTGGCCAGCGACGCTTCCAGCTACATCACGGCACAGACCATAAACGTCAACGGCGGGCTCTATTTCTAATGGGTAGCGGAAAGACCCTGTTGATCGTCTCGGGCGGCATCGAAGCCGCCGACGCGGCCAAGCGCGCCAAGGAGATGGGGCACCGCGTGGTGGTGTCCGACATCGATCCCCATGCGCCCGGTTTCGCCTTTGCCGATTCCTGTTTGATCGCCGATGTCTATGGCCCCGACGAGACCGCAGCCGCGGCCGCGCGCTATAGCCGCAAAATCCACAAGATCGACGGCGTACTGTGCGTCGCCGCCGATGCGCCCGTCACCGCCGCGAAAGTGGCCGAGCGGCTGGGCCTGCCCGGTCTGCCGGTGCGTGTGGCGGAATTGGCGTGCGACAAACTGGCGATGAAGAATTGCTTCCGTGACGCCGGCGTGGCTGTGCCGTGGTTTCAGGAAGTCGCCACACCTCAGGAATTGCAACGCATCGCGGTCGAGCGCGGCCGCGACCTGGTTATCAAGCCGGTCGACAGCCGGGGCAGCCGCGGTGTGCAGCGCGTGGCCAGGGTCGAGGATTTGGCGAAAGCCTTCCTGCTCGCGCAATCCTATTCGCCCACCCAGCGCGTGATGGTGGAGCAATATCTGGAAGGACCGCAAGTTTCGACCGAAAGCGTGGTCACGGGTGGGAAATGTTTCACGCCCGGCTTTTCGGACCGCAATTACGAATATCTGGAGCGCTACGCGCCCTTCTTCATCGAGAATGGCGGCGATCTGCCCAGCCATTTGTCGGAAGAGACGCAGGACAAAGTCCGTGACCTCGTGGCGCGCGCGGCCAAGGCGATGGGGGTGCGCGAAGGCACCGTCAAGGGCGACATTGTGGTGCACCAGGGCGAACCCTATGTGATCGAGCTGGCGGCGCGGCTGTCCGGCGGCTTTTTCTGCACCCGCGAAATTCCTCTGAATACGGGCGTGGATTTTATCGGCGCCGCCATCAAGGTGGCGCTGGGCGAGACGGTGATGGAAGACGACGTCACGCCCAAGCATGTCACGCCCGTGGTTCAGCGTTATGTTTTCCCAAAGCCCGGCACGGTCCGCGCTATCCGGGGCGAAGAAGACGCGCGGCGCGTTGCCGGCATTGCCGACCTGGTGATCACGGCCAGGCCCGGCGATGTTATTCCGCCAGCCGGCGACAAGCGGCCATCGGGCGCCATGGTGCTGGCCACGGGAGCCAATCGCGACGCGGCGATCAAGGCTGCCAATGATGCGCTCAGCCTGATCCGGATTGAAACGGCATGAATGCGCCGCTGCTGAACTCCGACATCGGCGCGGAAAGCGCGTTGCGGGTCTTTGCCTTTTTCCATCTCAATCTTGCCTTCTCCTCCATCGAAGAGGAACGGCGCAGCGAAGTGATCGCGCGCTGTTACTGGCCACTGCTGGAACTTGCCGAACGTGCCGGTCCCATCGGCATGGAACTGCCCGGCTACACCCTGGAAGAAATCGCCGCCCGCGATCCGGAATGGATCGGCCGCGCACGTAACCTGATCGCGCGAGGGCGCATCGAGCTGATCGGTTCCGGCTTCAGCCAGATGATCGGACCGTTGGTGCCCGCCCGGGTGACGCAAGAAAATCTGCGCCTGGGCAACGAGACTTATTTGCGTCTGCTGGGTGTGAAGCCGCATCTCGCCTTGATCAATGAGCAGGCTTATGCCGCGGGCCTGGTGGGCCTTTATCGTGATGCCGGATATGACGCCATCATCATGGATTGGGAGAATCCTGCCGCGCATCATCCGGAATGGCCGGCGGAAACCCAATATCTGCCGCAGCGCGCACTGGGCGCCGATGGCCGCGATATCAGCTTGATCTGGAGCAACACGACCCTGTTCCAGCAATTGCAGCGGTTGGTGCATGGTGACATCGGGCTGGAAAATTATCTGAGTTTTGTGCGCGGACGTCAGTCATCCCAACCGCGCGCGCTTTGTCTTTACGCCAGTGACGCGGAGGTTTTTGGCTTCCGTCCGGGCCGCTTCAAGACCGAGGAAGCCCTGTCAGCTGACGAATGGCTGAGGCTGGAAGAAGCTTTCAGCGCCGTCGCCAAGAAAGCGCGCATGGTGCGGCCCTCCGAGGCGCTATCTCTACTGAATCTGCCGAGCGCGGGACAGATTCTATCATTGGAAAGCGCCGAATGCCTGGTGCCGGTAAAAAAGCAGCGCAAATATAATCTGGCGCGCTGGGCTGTGACGGGCCGAGATAATCTCGCCATCAACGCCGCCTGCCAGCGCATTTATGAAGGCATGCTGGCGACCCCGGCGCCCGATTGGAAAGAGCTTTGCTATCTGTGGGCCAGTGATTTCCGCACCCATCTGACCGAGAAACGTTGGAACGCCTATCGCGCGCGCCTGGAAGCGGCGGAAGTAAAATGGAGCACGCCTGTTCCCCCATCGCCGAAACCACGCGGTGCAATCGTCGAAGATCGCTATTTTGATATCAAGACGCCCATGCTGGAGGCGACGCTTGACCGGCGGCGCGGCCTAGCGCTGGCGCGGCTCAAGTTCAAAGATCACGCGCGCCCGGTTCTGGGCGGCTTGCCCCACGGCTATTTCGAAGACATCGCGCTGGCCGCCGACTGGTATACCGGCGACAGCGTGTTCGAAGCGCCCGGCGAACATAAGCTCACGGATCTGGAATGGTGCGAAGCCAGGATCGCTCAAGACACAGACGGCAGCGTTCTGGTGTTCGGCCGGATCGATACGCCCAGGGGACCCATTCACAAAGCCTTGCGCTTTTCCGCGACCGTGCCGCGTGTGGAATTCGATCTTACGTTCGACTGGAACGATTGGGGCAAGGGCGTATTGCGGCTGGGGCATTTCACTTTGCTGCCAGACGCTTTCGATCATTGCGCGCTGACCCTCGCCACCTGCAATGGCGGCGGACGCGAAAGCCACAAGCTGGCCGGCCGCACCGTCGATCACGGCGCCCCGGTATCGTTCCTGGTTTCATCCAGCCACGGCTTCGGCATGACCGAAGGCTGGGGCGAGATCGGTGACGATCGCACCGCCCTTAGAATCGAAGTTGACCGCGCCTGCGCGCCGCTTCTGGGAATGCTCAGCCATCGCCGTTCGGGCGAGAAGCTGTTCTGCCAGATTCAATTGTCGGCGCTGGAGCTGGACGACACCAGAAAGCCCGGTGTCTATCGCCCATCTTCTGTGGGTTCTGGCCCGCGCCGCTTCCGCTTCTCGGTCAGCGCGCTCTAACTCCAGGCGATCTCGTCTTGGTCGAGACTTTCTTCCCCTGCGCGGCGAAGCCGCTAGCGGGGGAAGATGTCCGCCTGCGAGCTTGCTCGCGTTGGCGGACAGATGGGGGCCTATCATAAAAAGATCGACGGGCGACGCCCCCCGGCATCGCCCGCCAACCCCATGCCCACCAATTGTAAGCCCCACGCCTCGGGGGCGCCGATTCCGCCCGTGTGGCGGTCGTGCGTTTTTTTGGAAGATCAAGGAACGGCGGACGTGATCGCTCACGCCCGCCATATCCTCGAGGCGGATTAGGCACCCTGGAACAGAGACAGGATGGTCTGCGGCGCCTGGTTGGCGATCGACAGAGCCTGAACGCCAAGCTGCTGCTTGACCTGCAGGGCCTGCAACGACGCGCTTTCCTGCGCCATGTTGGCGTCCACCAGATTGCCGATGCCGGTTGTCAGCGTGTCGGACAGGTTCTGGGCGAAGGTCGACTGGATCGAGAACTTCGCCGCACCGGACGACAATTTGGCCAGAGCCGAGTCGACGTTGGTGAGAGAGGTCTGGATGGTCGCGACCAGCGTGGAGGCCGAGCTCTGGGTCGAGATCGCGGCGCCGGCCGACACGGTCACGATCGAGCCGGACAAGCTCATGTTCTGAGCCGACACGGTGATGCGGCGCGTGCCGTCAGCCGACGCCAAGGCGGTCAGCTGGTTGGTCGAGCCGTTGACCAGGTTGAAGCCGTTGAAGGTGGCGTTGGTCACGATCGTGGTGATCTGGCCCAGCAAAGCCTGGAAGCTGGAATTCAACGCCTGGCGGCTCGCCGTATCCAGCGAGGCGTCGGACGCCGAAAGAGCCTGTTGCTTCATCTGGATCAGCAGGTCGGAAATCGACTGACCCGCGGACAAGGCGACGTCGATCGAAGACGTGCCGTTGTTCAGCGAGCTCGTCACCGCCGAATAACCGGCAACCTGGGCGCGTTCGTTCTGGGCGATGGCGAAAACCGCGCCATTGTCACGCGCGGTGGCGACGGTCATACCGCTGTTGATGGCGGACTGGGTCTGGGCCAACGCGCCCTGGGTCTGATTGAGGTATTGCAGCGCCACCATGGCGCCGGTGTTGGTGTTGACACTAAAGGACATGGATGCCTCCGTTCTGAGTTCACGTGCGTACGCACTGGGCCTTTTGCCCGGGGTACCCATGGCAAGGTCCGTGCCGGAGGCGGATTCAGATTCGCTTAAACATCGATTTTGACCGGGCATGGAAAAAAGCGCCCGGCGGAGTTTGCCGATCGGCAAAGGCAAGCGGCAGAATTTGCCGTGCCGGAGGAAATTTTTGCCGAGCTATACCCGGCAAATAATTCCACTTTGCCAAAAACAAGCCGCGCTTTTGCAGGAAAATTTTGTGTGAAGGGATTTGGTTAGCGAAATCTTCAATGCGTTGGCGCGGGCCAAAAACGAAAAGAGCGGCGCTTGCGCGCCGCTCTTCCCAGTTCGATACAGAAATATCAGCCGTTCTGGAACAAGGACAGGATGGTCTGCGGCGCCTGGTTGGCGATCGACAAAGCCTGGACGCCCAGCTGCTGCTTGACCTGCAAGGACTGCAACTGCGCGCTTTCCTCGGCCATGTTCGCGTCCACCAGATTGCCGATGCCGGTGGTCAGCGTGTCGGACAGGTTCTGGGTGAAGGTGGCCTGGATCGAGAACTTCGCCGAACCCGACGACAATTTGGCCAAGGCCGAATCGACATTGGTGAGCGAGGTCTGGATGGTGGCGATCAGGGCCGAGGCGCTCGTCTGGGTCGAGATCGAGGCCGCCGACGGGATCGTCACGATCGAACCCGAGAGCGACATGTTCTGGGCCTGGGTGGTGATGTGGCGCGAACCGTCGGACGACGCCAAAGCCGTGATCTGGTTGGTCGAACCATTGACCAGATTGCAGCCGTTGAACGTGGCGTTGTTGACGATGGTGGTGATCTGACCGAGCAAGGCCTGGAAGCTGGCGTTCAGGGCCTGACGGCTCGCGGTGTCGAGCGAGGAGTCCGACGCCGAAAGCGCCTGCTGCTTCAGCTGGATCAGGAGAT
>DATKPL010000020.1:0-10152 GCA_035524155.1 Rhizomicrobium sp. | reverse complement strand
GGTCGGAGCGCTTCATCTTTGCGGGATTGGTGCGCGAGGAATGCAGAACCGTGCCGCCGGTGCGGTCGATGGTGCGCACCTGCTCATGCGCAAGCGGCATGATATGCCGGTCGCTGCCTTTGGGATCGTCGGGATTGTAGTTGAGCGGCCCGGCCCAGCCGCGGCGGAAGCCCAGAACTTCCCAACCCTCCTGCAGCGCGCTTTCGGTGATCGCCTTGATGCAGGGATTGAGACCCGGCACGTCGCCGCCGCCCGTCAACACCGCAATCCGCATGTGCCCTCCTTGCCGGCTATCTTGCAGGCTCCAGCATAACGTGCGCCTCCGCCACGGTTTCCACCTTGGCGCGGGAATAAAAGATCGGAAAATATTTGCCCTGCGACCACAAAGGATAAAGATCGCGGTAATGGGGATCGTTGATGTCGCCCGATTGGCCGGGATTGTTAAGCCCCACCGAATTGTTCCAGTCCTCGGTGTCCATCACGATCTTGAACGAACCGCCCGCGCCCTGGTTGTCGGTGCCGCCCGTGGCATCGATGGTATAGCTGTCACCGCCCCGGGGTGCGTGACCCACGTCATATTTCTCTTCCAGGTCGGGCCGAACCGCTGCCGAGAAGGGACTTAAGATTCGCGCATAATGATAGGCGCCAAGCTTCCACGTCTCCATGTCGGCGCCCAGACGCTTGGTCAGTTCCGCCACGGCCTCACTGAGGCTTTTGATCATGATCGCGTTGCGTCCGGCGATGGGATCGGCGCCGAAGCGTCCATCGGGCGCCTGCATCCAGGCGATGATGCGCTCCATCGCCGGATTGCCGACATAGGCACGCGCTTCTTGCGGAACGACTGCATCGCGCACATTCACGATCAATCGGCGCTGGAACATTTCATAGATGCCGGCCGCGACCGAATCCTTGTCCAGCCGGAAGTCCCATTGCAGCATGCGTTCCGCGGCGCGTTTCACGATCGGATCGGCAATATCCTGATCCCGCAGCAGCGGCACCAGACTGCGCGCCGGAATGGAAAGCGTGCTGTTCTGCAACTGCACCATGTCGGCGATGGCAAATTTCCGCCCCGAACCCAATGTCTCGGCCACGCTTTGGGCGCGATAGGGATCGGTCCATAGATAATGGAGCGCCTCTTTGTATGGCCAGCCGCGCGGAATCTGGAATTCGTTGGAGGTGTTGTAATAGCCCTTGTCCGGATTCTTCACATGCGGAAGCTCCTTGATGGGCAGAAAACCGTTCCACTCATAGCGGCCATCGCCCGGCACCGGCACCAGCCCGCTCCAATTAGGCCGGTTGGGCGCGATGCCCACGGCCTGGTAGCCGATGTTGCCGCTTCTGTCGGCCCACACCATGTTTTCGGCGGGGATGCGGCTGTAACTGCACGCTTCGACGAATTCTTCCCAGGTTTTGGCTTGATCCATGCGCAGGCTGGCAAGATAAGGCGCCGATCCGGTTTCCAGCCACGCCGCACGCACGGCGTACGCCTTATGATGGATCGCGTCTTCGAACACCACCGGACCATGGCGCGTATATTTAAGCGTCACCTCGCGCGCGGCCTCGCCCTTGACGGGGACGGTCTCGTGGATCACCCGCATCGTCTCCCAGCCATCCTTGTATTTGTACTGCAGCGGATTGGCCGGATTGGTGTCATAGACATAGAGGTCTTCGCCATCGGTGCCGAAGATGGTGAGGCCCCAGGCGCCAACCTGGTTGTGGCCGATGGAGATGCCCGGCAGCGCCGGCTCGCCTGCGCCGATCACATCCCAGCCCGGCGCGTTCAACTGCACCCAATAGCGCAATGACGGCGCTTCCTGCACCCGGTGCGGATCGTTCATCACCATGGGAAAGCCGCTCATGGTGAGCTTGCCCGAGACGACCCAATTGTTGCTGCCGATATCCTCGCGCCGCTCGCTTTGCGTCAAAGGTGACGTGATGTCGCCGGTGAGCATCGCCACGGATTTGGGATTGCGGTATTGAGGCAAAAGCTCGTCCGCCTTGAAGGTGAGCGGCGTGCGGAAGGCGCGGAAGACTTTCAGAATGTCATTCGACAAAAGCGAGGTGTCGATGGCCGGGTCGATGCGCAAATCCGGATCGGCGGGCTGGAAATATTCGATATCCTTGACCTTGTCGGCGCCCAGCGTCTTGACCGCCAGCGCCATGTTGATCTCGCTCTCGACATTGCCCAGAAGCCCGTTGAAGCGCGATACCACCACCGCCGGTGTCCATTTGCCGGGCTTGATGCCGAGCATGGCGAATTCCGGCGTGAGCAGCGAAGGATCGCGTACCGTCTGGTCGATATAGGCGTTGATGCCGTCCACAAAGGCGTTGATGATCAAGGCGCCATGCGGATGATACCAATTGAGTTCCTTGGTGAGATCGCCGCGATACGTAAAGAGACGGTTGCCGATATCGCGCTCGACTTCCTTCGGCCCCAGAATCTCCGCTACCGTGCCGGTGGCCTGCCGCCGCCACATCTCGAGCTGAAACAGCCGGTCATGGGCGACATTATAGCCTTGGGCGAAAAACAGATCGTGTTCGTCCTTGGCATAGATATGGGCGATGCCCCAGTGATCGCGGATGATCTCGACCGGCTGGTGCAAACCCGCGAGGGAAAGGTTCTGCGATGCCGGTTGGGCGGCCAATGACGTAGGCGCGAGCAGGACCAACGCCGCAAACGCCCATCTGCCGATCTTCATGTGAAAGCCCCTTCCCGTACCATGGATGCTGTCCGCGCGGTCCGGTTATGTGAACTGCTCCGGTGGCGGCGATCCGTTCTCGCGTCTAATCTAGCCACAATGGGCCTGCAGGAGAAACCGCCATGCGTTTGGAAGGAAAGACCGCTCTGATCACCGGAGGATCGAGCGGCATCGGGCTCGCCACCGCCAAGCTGTTCCAGGAACATGGCGCCAGGGTCGCCATCACCGGAACCGACACGGCGAAGCTGGACAGGGCCAAGACGGCGCTGGGCGGCAATGCTGTCACCGTCAAGGCGGACGTGCGTTCTGTCGCCGACCTGACGCGCATGGCCGAGGACGTGAAGGCCGCGTTCGGCAAGCTCGACATCTTTTTCGCCAATGCCGGTACGGCGTTGGGCACGCCCATCGACGGCACCGACGAAGCCGCCTACACCAAGCTGATGGACGTGAACGTCAAGGGCGTGTTCTTTTCCGTCCAGGCGGTGGTGCCGCTGATGCCCCCGGGAAGTTCGATCATCCTCAACACGTCCTGGCTGGATCTGCGCGGCGTGCCGGGACGCGGCATCCTTTCCGCCAGCAAGGCGGCGGTGCGCTCCCTCACCCGCACTTTCGCAGCAGAACTGGCCCCGAAGAAGATACGCGTCAACGCGGTAAGCCCCGGCTCGATCATCACGCCCCTCCACAAGGGCGCGCGCAGCGACGCGGAATTTGCGACCTATGTCGAAGCCACTTCCAAGATCATTCCTGCCGGGCGCATGGGCACGGCGGAAGACATCGCCAATGCGGCGCTTTTTCTGGCCAGCGATGCGTCCAGCTATATGCTGGGCGCCGAGATCATCGTTGACGGAGGACGCGCCGAACTGTGATGGAGCTGAACGCGGATTTCAGCGTCCCTGCCGTCGTGCACGCGGCGAAGCAGCCCTGGGTATCCAGTCCCACGCCGGGCGTGAAACGGCGCATGTTGTTTCGCATCGGCGACGAGAAAGCCCGCGCCACCTCCATCGTGCGCTATGCGCCGGATAGCCATTTCCCCGCGCATGGCCATCCGGGCGGCGAAGAGATCCTGGTGCTGGACGGCGTGTTCCAGGACGAGAGCGGCGACTATCCCGCCGGCTCTTACATGCGCAATCCGCCAGGCTCCGGTCATCGCCCAGGTTCCCAGCCGGGCTGTGTGATCTTCGTCAAGCTTTGGCAGTTCCGCGAGGACGATCAGGCCTATATCGCACTGCGGGCCGCCGCCGGCATCCTGTTCGACAATGGCCATGAGCAGGTACGGCTGGAAAACTGGGCCCCGAACCAGGATGTCGAAGTGAGCAATGCGGAGGGATTGGAGCTTTTGGTGCTGGACGGGTCTTTCTCCGACATAACGGAAAGCTTCGCGCGCCTCTCCTGGCTGAGATACCCCGCAGGCCGGCCCCTTCGCGTCCATACCGGCGCGGAAGGCGCGCGGGTCTGGCTGAAGTCCGGGCTGCTGTTGCAGGAGAATCTCTGCGCATTCTGAAGCGGCTGGTGTATGATTTCCCGGCTAGACCTCGCCAAAGGAAGACCCATGCCCTCAAGCAAGAATAGCAAAACCAAAAGCAGCAAAGCCAAACCTGCAAAAGCTGCAAAGGCCAAATCCAAGCCGAAACAGATGGCCGCCAAAGCCAAACCAGCCAAAGTGAAAACCGAATCCACCAAACCCGAGGTCAAGCTGCCCAAAGCCGCAGCCGCGGCGCCCGAACAGCAAACCACGCCGCCCAATCCCACGCCCACCAAGCCCAAGATCGAACCGCCGCATCCGGGCAAGCAGGAGCAACCCATGTGGGCGCGCTTCAACCAGGGTCATAACCAGAAAATGGCCAAGGGGCGTTTCTTCCGGCACCAGGGGCGCTAAGCCCCTCACGCCAGCCTTTTCCTGAACTTCTTTTGTCCGACTTGACAGGCAACCAAATGGTTGCATATTAATGCCATGGATGACGACGCCGTTTTCCGGGCCCTGGCGGACAAGAGCCGCCGGCTCCTGCTGGACCGGCTGCATCGCAGGAACGGGCAGACCTTGAGCGAGCTTTGCGAAGGATTGGAAATGACGCGCCAGGCGGTGACCAAACACCTCGCCATCCTGGAAGACGCCAATCTGGTGGCGCCGTTGCGCCAGGGGCGCGAGAAGCTGCATTTCATCAATCCCGTGCCCATCAACGAGATCGCGGACAGGTGGATAGACAAGTTCGACCGCCCGCGGCTCGGCGCCCTGTCCGATCTCAAAAAGGCGCTTGAAGAAAAATCCCGCAAATAACCGAACAGGAGTCCGTCATGGCAGGCAACAGCTTTATCTATGTCACGTACATCAAGACCACGCCAAAGGATTTGTGGACAGCCCTGATCAGCCCCGAATTCACCCAGAAATACTGGTACGGCATCCGCCAGGAATCCGAATGGAAGCCGGGCGCCGAATGGAAGATGATCTTCCCCGACGGCCGCATCGCCGATGCCGGCGAAGTGGTGGAATGCGATCCGCCCAGGCGGCTGGTCCTCAAATGGCAGAACCAGTTCAAGCCCGAACTCAAAGAGGAAGGCTATTCGCGCTGCGTGTTCGAGATCGAGCCGCAGGAAGACGTGACCAAGCTCACCATCACACACACGATCGACCGCGAGAATTCCAAATTCATCCAGGCCGTGTCGCAGGGCTGGCCCTCGATCCTGTCCAACCTCAAATCGCTCCTGGAGACGGGCAAGACGATCATGCCGATGCGGCGCTGATTTCAGCGACGCTGCAAGTAGCTTGAATCCAGCTCGGCCAGGGACGCACAGCCCAGAAGCTTCATGGTGCGTTCCAGGTCGGCCTTGAGGATGGAAATCGCGCGGGTCACGCCCGGCTCGCCGCCTGCCGCCAACCCATAGGCATAGGCGCGGCCGACCAGCACGGCATCCGCGCCCAGCGCCAGCGCCTTGACGATGTCCCCGCCGCGGCGGATACCGCCATCCATCAAGACCTGGCAGCGCTCGCCCACCGCGCGCGCGACCTCGGGCAAGGCATCGAGGCTGGCGGCCACGCCGTCCAATTGCCGCCCGCCATGATTGGACACCACCACCGCGTCGGCGCCGCCGTCGCAAGCGCGCTTGGCGTCATCGCCGGTCAGGATGCCTTTGATGGCGATGGGGCCCTTCCATTGCCTGCGGATCCAATCGAGATCGCTCCATGTCACCACCGAGCGCGACAACACCTTGGCCACGTCATTGAGCGGCAATGGCCCTTCCTCGGTCACCACATTGGGCAGATGCGTCATACGATAGCCGGCGATATAGGTCGCCAGCCAGCCCGGATGCATCAGGATATCGCCGGCATAGGGAAGCTTGGCGAGGAAATTCCTGCCCATCAGCTGGTTCATGCCGTTTCGGAAATCACGCTCGCGCAGGCCCGCCACCGGCGTGTCGACGGTCAAGAACAGGCCTTTGACCCCGCAGGCTTCGGCCCGCGCCAGAGTGGCTTCGCCGGCCTCGCGCCCGGCCAGAAGATAGATCTGCATGAAGACGGGCGTGCCGGTCGCGGCGAAATCCTCGATCCGCGCGCCGGAGATGGTGGAAAGGATGGCTCCGGTCCCTGCCTGGCCCGCAGCCCGGGAGACACCCACCTCGCCGTGCGGATGCATCAGGGCGCTATAGCCGATGGGGGCAAGAAGAAACGGCCAATCGAGCCTTTGCCCCATCACGGTGACGCCGAGGTCCAGAGACGGGACCTCAACCCCATGGCGGGGGCGGTAAATCCAGTTCTTGAAGGCCTGGCAATTGTCCCTGAGGGTAGCCTCCTCCTCGGCCGCGCCGTCCAGATAGTCGAACACCACCGAAGGCAGCCGCGCTTTCGCGATCTCCCGCAAATCGGCGATATTGACGGCGCGGTCGAGCCTCCCCATGCCTCTTTATCCGGTGCCGCGGGCGCTTTGACAATCGGTGCGGTTTCGCACAGCGGGAAGCCGTGCTAGAAACATGCATGGCAGATACCAAGCCACCCTTCACCGCCTCGGAGCAGCGCGACAAGCTGGTCTGGGCGGAGATCGCCAAGGAGCGCGCCGCTTTCGACGCCAAAACCGCGCGACTGAAAGCCTTGCGTCTGGCCAGGGAAGCCGAAGCGCCGCCGCCCGCGCCCAAGCCCGCGAAAGCCAAAACCAAAAAGCGTTGAATATGCGCGCGCAAAAACAGGGAAGAGGCCAAAGGGCCGCTTCCCTGTGCCGTTCTTGCGAACGGACTTAACTCAACTGCCCTTGACGTCCTGGCCGTTGGGCATGCTTTGCGGCCCTGGCTTCACCAGCGAAGGATTCTCGTCGGTCGAGACATTGGGATTGTCGGCGCCGCCGGCCATCCGGGACTCGGTGTTGGTGATGCTGGTGCGCGCAGGGACATCGTCGCGCAGATCGTGCTTTTTCTTCTGGTCCATTTTGCTCTCCGGAATGACTGCGACCAGATAACGGCCGGAACCGGGGAACGTTGCCGAAGAGGTTCCCTCAGTGCGCCAGGACCCAATTGGCGACATCGTCCTGCACTTTCCGTCCTTCCAGATCGCGCAACAGCATGTGATAGCCGTTCGGGTATTCCCGTGCCTCGGCATGACCGTCGAGCGCCGCGATTGCCGCAGCGGCGGATCTCGGTGGGATCACCTGGTCCTTGGCGCCATGCAAAAAAAGAATCGGCGGCGCATTCTTGATCTCGCCGGCGGCCGCGCGCGCCTGGTCCATCAAATTGACCAGGCCGAACAGCGCATCGGCGCGGGTCTTCTTCTGGAAGAGCGGATCGCGGCCCAGCGCGATCAACATGGGCACATTGTCCGACGGCACCACCGTGACGACGTGGCTGGCCGCGGAATTGGTGAGGATGATGCCCGGCGCCAGATGCGCCACCAGGAACAGCGCCACGCGGTACGGCATGGGCATGTCGGCGCGCGACCAGACCGCGGGCGACACCAGGATTGCGCCATCAATTTGAGGCGGATCGGGCGATGCCAGCGCCGACAGCAGCACGGCGCCGCCCATGCTTTCGCCCAGGGCGAAAATCTTCGTGTCCGGAAAGCGCGCATGGGCGGCGATGGCAAAATCATTCAGATCATGGCGCATCACGTCACTGCCCGCCCAGAGTCCCGGATTTTCGGAGCGGCCAAAGCCGCGCTGATCGATCGCCAGGGTGGTAATGCCGTATTTGGCCCATTCTTTGCCGGGGCCGTCGAAGGCATTGGAATAATCGCTCATGCCGTGGAGGGCAATGATCACGGCCTTGGGAGCGCCCTCCGCATCCCATTCGCGCAAGGGAAGGCGCATGCCATCGCGCGCCACCAGTGCGCCGGCTTCGAAATGCGGTGTCACATTTTCATTCCCTGTCGGCGCGCGCGTGACCGCGCATCCCATCAGGACCAGACTCAACAAAATTATGGGCAATCGCATCGGATGATCTTAAGTGAGAAGCCCGATCATGGACGCCGAAAGCCCGCTCGCCAAGGTTCCCGACACCATGGCGCGCAAGGCCAATGGAACAATCTCGTTCCGCCGCTCGGGCATCAGGGCGCTCATGCCGGCGATGAGAATGCCGACGCTGCCGAAATTGGCGAAACCGCACATGGCATAGACCATGATCAGGCCGGAGCGGGGATCGAGCGTGCCTTTGGGCAGGCCGGCATATTGGAGATAGGCGACAAGCTCGTTGATGATGGTCTTGGTGCCGAGCAGGCTCCCCGCCACGCCGGCTTCGCGCCACGGCACGCCGTAAAGCCAGGCCAGCGGCGCGAACAAAAGGCCCAGAACACGTTCCAGGGTGATGGGCGCGCCGCCCAGATGCGGCAGGGCGCCCAGAATATTGTCGGCCAGGGAGATCAGGGCGATCATCACGATCAAAAGCGCCATGATCTGGAGATAGATTTTGAGCCCATCTTCCGTGCCCTTGGCCACTGCGTCCATGCTGGAACGATAGTCCAGCGCGGAAGGCGCCTCTTCGGTCGCCGCGTCGCCCGGCACCATCACCCGCGCGATCATCACTGCGGCGGGCAACGCCATCATCGAGGCCACCAGCACATGGCCCAGCGCGTCGGGCAGAACGCTCTTCAAGACGGTGGCATAGAGCACGAACATGGTGCCCGCCACCGATGCCAGGCCCACGCTGAACAAAATGAAAAGTTCGGTGCGGGTCATTTTGGCAAGGCAGGGACGGATCAGCAGCGGCGCCTCGATCATGCCGAAAAACACCGTGGCGCCGGAGGCAAGTGCGGTGGCTCCGCCCAAGCCCAATGCCCGCCGCAACACAAAGGCAATGCCGTTCACGATCAAGGGCAGAATCCGCCAATACCAGAGGAGCGCCGACAAGGCCGAGATCACGATCACCAGCGGCAGGATGCCGAACGCAAAACTGGTGAGCGCGCGGGGATTGGTGACGGAAAAAGGCGTGACGCCGCCCGCCACATAGCCGAAGACGAAGGTCGCGCCGGCAGTGGTGGCCTGGCTCAGCGCATCCACCACGTCGTTCAAACCCAGAAGCAACGCGCGGGCCGGGGGAAATTTCAGGAGCAGCAGCGCGATCGCGAGCTGCAAAAGAAGTGCCGCACCCACCATGCGGAAGCGGAAGGCCCGCCGGCTTTCGGAAAAGAGCCAAGCCATGGTGATGATCACGACCACGCCCAGGGCCGATTGCAGATGCACCAGCAGGTTTTCGGTCATGCGATCTTGGCCGCCCAGCTACGCGGGTTCGCACGCTATATGATTCGCGCGCGACACGGACCCTTAAGCGCGCTAGATTGCGGCTCAGGGGCGCACGAGATGACCAAACCTGCCGAAATTCGCGCATTGGCCGGCGCGCGGGCCTTTCCGCCTCTGGTGCTGGTGATGTTTCACTTCAGCGAAGGGCATGGCTATCGCAATTTCTGGCCGCTCGATCTTCTGGCGGCGCGCGGCTATCTGTGGGTGGAATTCTTCTTCTGCCTGTCCGGATTCATTCTTACGCATGTTTATGGCGAGCGGCTCACCCGGCTTTTCAGCCGGGAAGGCTATGGCCAGTTCCTCAAGGCCCGCCTCACCCGGCTTTACCCGCTGCATCTGTTCATGCTGCTGACGGTGCTGGCGGTTCTGATTGTCGCCCGCACCCTGGGGCATATCGGCGGCTATCACTCGATTTTCGATCTGCGCTACCACCAGGATGTGAGCGTAAAGGGTTTCTTCCTCAGCCTGTTCCTGGTGCATGGCTGGAACACCATGGACCGGCTCACCTGGAACGGTGTTTCCTGGTTCGTGAGCGTGGAATGGGCGTTATGCCTGATGTTCCCATTGTTGCTGTGGCTGGCCAATGGCCGCATCTGGCGCGGCTTCGCCTTGATCGCGGCCGGCGCGCTCGGATTGACCGCCCTCGATTTGACGTCGGGGGCGCATGTGGGTCTGGACATCACCTATCACGATGGCGTGCTGCGCGGGCTGGCGGATTTTTCCATCGGCGTGGGCTTTGCCGT
>DATKPL010000019.1:0-4468 GCA_035524155.1 Rhizomicrobium sp. | reverse complement strand
CTGGTGGTGGTGGGCGCCGGCATCAGCGGCTTGTCAGCTGCCTATTTCTACCGCCAGGCGCGGCCCAACGCGAAAATCTTGATCCTGGACAACCACGACGATTTCGGCGGCCACGCCAAGCGCAACGAATTCCACGTCCAGGGCCACACGCTACTGATGAATGGCGGCACGCTGGAGATCGACAGCCCCTATCCCTATAGCGCCATCGCGGACGGATTGTTGAAAACGCTGGGCGTCGATCCGCCGGCGCTGGAAAAGACCTGTAATGATCCCTCGATCTATGCCGGTCTCAAACCGTCGGTGTTTTTCGACCGTCAGACCTTCGGTGCGGATCGGCTGATGGTCGGCGCGCCGAAGAATGCGGTGGAATGGAAAGCCTTCCTGGCGCAAAGCCCGTTGAGCGAAAAAACACGGGCTTCGATCCTTCGCGTCCAGACCGCGAGCGACGATCCCCTACCCGGCCTGTCTTCCGACAAGAAGAAGGACCGGCTCTCCCGCATCTCCTACCAGAATTACCTGCTGACCTTGCTGAAAGCCGATCCCGGCATCGTTCCGTATTACCTGCATCAAACCGACGATCTGTGGGGTTGCGGGATTGACGCGGTCTCGGCGCTGGATTGCTGGGGCGTGGGCCTGTCCGGTTTCCAGGGTCTGAAGCTGGCGCACGGGTCTACCGATCGCATGGGCTATACGCCGGCGGGTTACGCCCAGACTGGCGGCTCCTACACGTTTCATTTTCCGGACGGCAACGCCTCCATCGCGCGCCTTCTGGTGCGGGCCCTGATCCCGGGCGTGCTCGATGGCCATGACGCCAAAGACATGGTCACGGCACGCGCCGATTACAGCAAACTGGATGTTCCCGGCGCGAAGGTCCAGCTCCGCCTCAACCAGATCGTGGTCCGAACGCGCAATGTCCCCGGCGGCGTCGAGATCGCTTATGCCAAGGCGTCTGGCGGCGGTGCGGTCATGCGGGTCAACGCAAAGGATTGCGTGCTGGCGAGCTGGAACATGATGATACCCTATCTCTGCCCCGAGCTGCCGCCCGCGCAGAAAACCGCGCTGCATCAACTGATCAAAACACCGCTGGTCTATACCAGCGTGGCGCTGCGCGATTGGGAAAGCTTCAAAAAGCTGGGCATCCGGTCGGTGACCGCGCCGGGCGGCTATCATTCCGCCTTTCACCTGAACCAGCCGGTCAATATCGGCGCGTACCAAAGCCCGCGCGATCCGGCCGCGCCCATGCTGATCCGCATGCTGCGCACGCCCGCCAAGCCTGGACTGCCCGAACGCGAACAGCACAAGGCCGGGCGCGCAGAATTGCTGGCCACGCCGTTCGAGACGTTCGAACGCGAAATCCGCGCCCAGCTGGCCCAGACATTAAGCGCGGGGGGGTTCGATCCGGCGCGCGATATCGTGGGCATCGCCGTCAATCGCTGGCCGCATGGTTATGCGCCGGAATATAATTCCCTGATCGACGGACCCGACAACAAGAACACGCCCAACTTGATCGCGCGCAAGCGCTTTGGCCGCATCGCCATCGCCAATTCGGATTCGGGCCTGGGCGCCTATACCGATGTCGCCATCAACCAGGCGCATCGGGCCGTAAACGAATTGCTGAGCTGAGGGCGGACCGTCGCGGTCCGCCCTTTCGCCGATGCGCTTATTTCTTCGCCGCGATAAACTCGATCTCCAGCTGTGCGCCGGGCGCCGCCAGCGCATGGACATGGAAGGCCGCGCGGGCCGGCTTGTTGGGCTGGGCTGCGGTGCCGAACTCGGTCTGCCAAACCTTGTTCATGGCCTGGAAATCCAGGTCCGGTCCCATGAAAGCGGTGGCTTTCACCACATCGCCGAACGTGAGGCCGGCTTTCGCCATGCTGGCCTTGAGGTTGTTCAAGACCGATTGAGTCTGCTGTGCGCTGTCGCCCCAATTGGCGGGTTGGCCGTTGGCAGGCGGTGCGACCGGCGTGGGCAGCGCGCCCGAAACAAAATAGAGCGTATAACCGGGCGGCACCGCCACCACAGATGAGAACAGCGCGTTGGGATTGGCCACCGTGCGGCTGATCTCTTGCGCCTGGGCCGCCGACGCCAGGCCCACCAGCGAAGCCGCCAAAATCCATGTCCTGATATGCATGCGTATCTCCTTTGAAGATGATCGCCGCGACGGACCATCCGCCACGCGCCTGAAATGCTGTTTTGATGTTACTCCCCCTCGAGGCGCGCATGTTGCGGGCGCGCCGGAACGGCAATAGCCTCCGCTGGAATGGGCCGCCTGACCAGCGGCAAATCATCCGGGGCGGCCAGTTTTTCGATGGACATTCTCACACATCGCCTGGCAGCTCCTTCCGACATGGACGCCTTGACGGGCCTGATGAATGCGGCGATCCGCGATCTCTTGCCGCAATTCCTGTCCCCCGGCCAGGTCGACGCCTCGTTCGCGGTGATGGGCCTGGATACGGTCCTGATCGAGGACGGCACGTATTTCGTGATCGAGATCGGCGGCGCGTTGGCGGGCTGCGGCGGCTGGAGCCGGCGGGCGACGCTGTTCGGCGGCAATCACACCCGCGGCCGCGATGCACGCCTGCTCGATCCCAAGACCGAGCCGGCGCGGGTGCGCGCCATGTACACCTCGCCCCAATTCACCAGGCGCGGCGTGGGCCGCAAGGTGCTGGATCTGTGTGAAGCGGCCGCGCGCAGGGAAGGATTTTCCCGCGTGGAATTGGCCGCCACCATGGGCGGCAAGCCCCTATATGAAGCGTGCGGCTATCGGCCGATCGAAGCGATGATGGTTGCGACCCCCAATGGCGTGGAGGTTCCGCTGCTGAGGATGGGCAAGGCGCTGTAGGCGCTGGCGCTATTTGGGAAGGCGCTTGTCGAGGTCGATGCTGGTGTCGTTCTTGCGCCAGGCGAACAGGAACAGCACCACACCGTCATTGGCGTGCGAGAAGCCATAGGCCGGATCGGTCGAGACGATCAGCTTGCCGGTCTTGGGGTCGTAGACCGAGGCGGCGAATTTGGCGATCCCGCTTTCATCATTGTGCTGGTAAAGCGAAAGGCTGGGCATGGTGATCAGTCCGCCGGCCACCGGCGTGGGTGCGGGCAAGGGCGGGATGCCCAGCAGGGTCTGCTGTTCGTCGGTGCTGAGCACGCCCGCGCGTGGAACGATCACCGCATCCGCCTTGGCGCGATCAGCGACCAGCCGGACGCCATGGCGGAGCAACGCGTCATTGATTGCCGCGATGCCATAGGCCTGGTCTTCTGCCGAGAAGCCCGATGGATCGACAAAAGCGGTGAGGCCGGCAGGTATCTGGGCCGCCAATGCCTCGGCTGCACGGTCGGCCGCAGTCGTGATCAGGAGCACTTCCTGGGCGCTGCGTGTCGGACTGGTGGTGCGGATGGTTGTGCAACCCGCGACCAGAACCAGAGACCCGATCAGCAGCAGGCGCGTGAGCATATTTACGAAAGCTTTGCGGTCTCGCCCGGCTGGACAACCAGGCCCCTGTGCAGCACGGCGCGGGCAAGGAGCGCCGGTGACCAGAGAATAAGCGGTTGCGCTTTCATGCCGACAAAATGTCGCGCGGGCAGATTCGGGATAATCTCGATCTCAGGGAGAGCTGCCATGGATTGTATCGGTTGGATTACAGAAAGCGAACGCCCGGAAAATCGCCTTAGTGCCGCGCCCGCGCGGCCGAAAGCAAATTTCATTTTTCCGCCGCACTCCCGCCATCAAATGAGGGCACCTTCCGCATGTTTTCATGCGAATAGTTCATGCTCAGGCGCGGTTTTCAGGCGCGCCTTACGCACGCATTACAGGGAGGATAAATCCTCTAGGAGAGCCGCTTGAAGCAAACATAGAGAAAATCCTGGCCTACGCCCGCGGGCGTGCGATGGATTTCCTCGCTCTTGCTGATGAAGCGGAAATTCCCGCCGAGCAATCGGGCCAGGCCGGCCGCGCTGTGGCGCTGAACATTCAATCCGCTGCAACGCTCCGGCCCTTCCGGGGCGAAGCCGGCGATGATCACCGTTGCACCCGGCAAGGTGGCGCGGGTGAGCGCGGAGACATAATCCTGCTGCGCCGACTCCGTGACCAGGAAATGAAACATGGCGCGGTCGTGCCAGATCATCCAGCGGCGTGGCGGATTCCATTCCGTGATATCGGCGTTGATCCATGAAATCTGCGCGGCTTGTTCGCACAGTCGCGTTCGCGACCGCTCCAGCGCTACGTCCGACACGTCCAGGACACTGAGATCGGAAAAACCCCGTGCCATAAGCGTATCCACCAGCCGCGCGGCGCCCCCGCCCACATCCAGGATGGGCGCGCTTTTGGGGATTTCCGCTTCCTGGATCAGCGCAAGCGAACGTGACGGCGTTTCCTGAAACCAGCTGACCTGCGTGTCAGGCTTGGCGCGATAAATATCATTCCAGTGGCGCTGGCGGACGCTCATGACCTCAATTGGCGCTTTTCACGCAC
>DATKPL010000018.1:0-6015 GCA_035524155.1 Rhizomicrobium sp. | reverse complement strand
ATGTCGGCCACCCGCACCATGGCGGAGATGGTCTTTTTGCCCTCCGGCGTATTGTAGGAGGCAGGCGATTTCGCCAGCACGATCTCGGCCTCGGCGTCATGGCTGAGATAATTGAGCGTGGTGACGATGCTCCAGCGGTCCATCTGGCCCTGATTGATCTGCTGGGTGCCGTGATAGAGCCCCGTGGTGTCGCCCAGGCCGATGGTGTTGGTGGTGGAAAACAGGCGGAAGGCCGGATGCGGCTTGATCACCTTGTTCTGGTCGAGCAGGGTGAGCTTGCCTTGGACTTCCAGCACGCGCTGGATCACGAACATCACGTCCGGGCGGCCCGCGTCATATTCGTCGAACACCAGCGCACAGGCGTGCTGAAGCGCCCACGGCAGGATGCCCTCGCGGAATTCGGTCACCTGCTTGCCGTCACGGATGACGATCGCATCCTTGCCGATCAGGTCGATGCGGCTGATATGGCTGTCCAGGTTGATGCGGATACAGGGCCAGTTGAGGCGCGCCGCCACCTGTTCGATGTGCGTGGATTTGCCGGTGCCGTGATAGCCCTGGACCATCACGCGGCGGTTGAAGGCAAAGCCCGCCAGGATCGCCAGGGTGGTCTCACGGTCGAAACGATAGGCATCGTCGCGATCGGGCACATGTTCGCTGGCCTTGCTGAAGGCCGGCACTTTCATCTTGGTCTGGATGCCAAAAACCTTGGCGGCGTCGATTTCGATGTCGGGCTTTGCCGAGATGTCCAGGCCAGTTTCGAGAAGACTCATTGCTCTATTCCGGATGATATCCATCCGGCACGACCGGCGGAGACGTCAGGCGAGGCCTGAAGAGCGCAACACGCTGTAGGCCTTGATCACCTGCTTCAGACGCTCTTCGGCGCCTCGGTCGCCGCCGTTTGCGTCGGGATGGAACCGTTTCACAAGTTCCTTATACCGCGCCTTGATCTCAAGCAAGGTGGCGTTATGCGCCAGCTGCAGCGTATCCATCGCGATGATCTGAAGCCGCGTCAACTGGCGTTCGGGACGGCGCGGCTGGCCGTTTTCATCTTCTTCGCCGAATACCGCATGGCCGTCATGAAAATTGAGCGGTACTTGGCCGGTGCGGGCTTTGGCGCCGCGTTTGCCCATTGGCCAGGTGGGACGGTGGCCGAACATGGCCTCCTCGCGGAACTTCTCGATGTCGCTGTCGTCCATGCCCTTGAAAAAATCCCAGGCCTCATTGTGGGCCCGGGCATGGGCGGTGCAGAGGAAAATATAGTCCGAAAGATTCTCGCGCGATTTTGGCACTCGGCATTCGCCGGGCTCGGCGCAATTCTTCACCGCGCAGGCGCGCGCGTGCGGCTTGGTGGCGCGCGCGGGCGCATCCTTCTTGATGCGGATGTCGCTTTTGAAGCGCGGGCGGGATTGCGTCATGTGAGCAATTATGGGTGCGAAACGGTAAAAAACAAGAAAAGGTATCGCTTGACTTTGGCGCCGACTTTGCCGCTTGGTCTGAAATCATGGGCGTTGCCGATACAATCAGGGATAAGCTCACATCCGCCTTCGCGCCAAGCGAAATTTCCGTGACGGATGACAGCCACCGCCACGCCGGTCATTCCGGCGCCACGCGGGACGACGGCAGCCAGGGCGAGACCCATTTCACCGTGCGCATCGTCTCGGAGAAATTCGCCGGCCTCTCGCGGGTGGAGCGTCAGCGCCGCGTCTATGCCGCGCTGGCCGAGGAAATGCGGGGGAGGGTCCACGCCTTGTCGTTGACCGCGCTCAGCCCATCGGAAGCCTGATCTAACGCTTCGGACATTCCTTGATAGCCGCAAGCCGGGTGAGAAGCGCTGGCTGCGGCAACGGCTTGTCCGTGCCGGCAAAGACGATGGCGCCTGTCGCGCCGCCGGGGAAGGCGTTTCTCAACGCTGCCTGAAATTGCGCGTCGCTCGCCGGCCAGAAGCCGCCGACTTTCACGCCGGCGCGCGCCAGATAGGCGCGGGATGGAATCCAGCCCACGGCCCCAGCCTGATAATTGATGTAAGCCTGCCCCGCCGGGTTGTGCGACGTGAGGGAGTAGCACTGTGTCTGAAGCTTGAGCTGCGGCTCAAGCAGAAGCGCCGGGTCGGCATGGGCCTGGGTGAACAGTTCCTTTTCTTTCCCCGCTGCCTCCTGATAGCCCGGTATCACGTCCTTGCGGCGCGCGCCGGGCACCATCGCCAGCCGCGATGCGGGGCTGGCGGCAAAGATCACCAATCCGCCCGGCGCGACATTGCGTTCGGCCGCAGCGACAAACAGATCGGTGCATGGCCCCGCGCACACCCCATCCACGACCAAACGCGCATGGGCTTGGCGGATGTCGCCGGCCAGCGCCAAGGCCGCCAGATCGTCTCCGCCGGAGCTGTTGACGTGAAGCGTATGTGCTTTTCCGTCGGACAGCCTGCCATGCAGCTTTGCCGCCATCGCGGCATCGATATGGCCGCTGATCGTGATGTCATCCGCCAGCGCGGGCGTTGCGGCTATCAGGAACAGGGCGACAAGAGCACGCATCAGGCCTTGGCGGGCTTGGGCGGCGGGGTCACTTTCAGGGCCGTGATCTGGTTGCGCTGGCGCCTCAACACTTCGAATTTGTAGCCGAAGAAGGCGAAGCGCTGGCCGGGGTCCGGGATGGTCTGCGCTTCCTGGATCACCAGCCCGGCGACGGTGGTGGCCCCTTCATCGGGCAGGTTCCAGTCCAGCTCGCGATTGAGATCGCGCACCGTCACGGTGCCTTCCACCAGATAGGAGCCATCGGGCCGGCGGCGCACATCGGGGCGTTCTTCCTGTTGATGCTCGTCCGGCAACTCGCCGAAAACTTCGCCGAATATGTCTTCCAGTGTGACCAGGCCCTGGAGCGCGCCATATTCATCCACCGCCAGGGCAAAATGAGTCCGGCGCTGGCGGAACAATTCCAGCAGCTCCTCCAAGGTCGTGGTATCGGGCACGAACCAGGGCGGTGTCGCCAGTCCCACCACATTGCAGGCCTTGAGATCGCCCTTGTGCTCGATCAGGGCGGCGGCCAGATGCTTGGTGTGCAGCACGCCGATAATGTTTTCGGGCTCGCCCCGCCAAAGCGGCACGCGCGTGTGCTGACTGTCCATCACCTGGGTGACAATGTCCTCCGGCGGCAGGTCGGCATCCACGCTGATCATGTAGGTGCGATGCATCATCACGTCGGCCACGGTGAGATCGCGCAAATCGAGAATGCCACCGATCATGTCGCGATGCTCGCGCTCGACGCTGCCTTGCTTGTGATGCAGCGCCACCGCGCCGCGAATTTCCTCGTGCGCGGCCTCTTCGCTCTGAGCCTGCTCGGGTTTGACGCCGAAGAGGAACAGCAGTTTCCAAACCACCCACTGCACACCGCTGACTATGGGGGCCAGCACTGCCACGATCTTGCGCAAGGGCGCGGCCACGGTCAGCGCGGCGCGGTCGGTTCGAGTGATCGCCAATGTCTTGGGCAAGACCTCGGCGAACACCAGGATGATCACCGTCATCAACGCCGTCGTTACCGCCACGGCGCGCGGACCCAAACGGTCATGCAGAATATCGGTCGCCAAGGATGACACCAGGATATTGATGAAAGTGTTGCCCAGAAGAATGGCGCCGATCATCTGCTCGCGGTCGGTCATCAGCCGGTTGACGTCGCGGGCGGCGCGACTGCCATCCTGTTCAAGCTGGTGCATGCGGCCCCGGCTGACGCCGGTCAGCGCAGTTTCCGACAGCGAGAAGAAGGCCGAAACGATCAGAAGCAATAAGATGGCGCCGAGCGCGGCAATGAGCATGGGCCTAAAGTCCTGAAGATCTGGCCCACAATGCCAAATTTCAGGCGCTCAGAACATCTTTCACGGCGTCCAGGGGGACGTCATTGGTGACAAAAGCACGCCCCAGTCCGCGCACCAGAATAAAGGTGAGCTTGCCGTCCTTCACCTTCTTGTCATGGCCCATGGCGGCCACCAGCGTCTCGACGGCTGGGCGGGGCCCCGCGATATCGGCGATGGCCGAAGGAAGGCCGGCAGCTTTGAGATGGCGCGTCAGCCGGTCCGAATCATCGTTGGGACAAAGCCCCAGCTTCACCGACAGCTGGAACGCCAGCGCCATGCCGATCGCCACGCCTTCGCCATGGATCAGGCGCTGGGAGAATCCGGTGGCCGCTTCCAGGGCATGGCCGAAGGTGTGGCCCAGATTGAGCAGCGCGCGCTCGCCGGTCTCGTGCTCGTCGCGCGCCACGATGGCGGCCTTCATGCGGCAGGAATGGGCCACCATGTGGATCAGAGCGGACTTCTCTCCCGCAAGCGCCTTGGCGCCATTCTGCTCCAGCCAGGAAAAGAACTCCGCATCGCCCAAGGCGCCATATTTGACCACTTCGGCATAGCCGGCCAGCAATTCGCGCCGGGGCAGGGTGGAAAGAAGCGCCGTGTCGGCGATCACGATGCGGGGCTGGTGAAAAAGCCCCAGAAGATTCTTGCCCTGCGGGGCATTGATCGCGGTCTTGCCGCCCACCGAGGAATCCACCTGGGCCAAAAGCGTGGTCGGGATCTGCGCGAACGAGACCCCGCGCTTAAGGATGCCGGCGGCGAAACCGGTGAGGTCGCCGATCACGCCGCCACCCAAGGCCACGATTAATCCGCCGCGATCGACGCCGGTGTCGAGCAGCTCGCGCGACAATTCCGCCAGGCCGGCAAAGCTTTTGGAGTCCTCTCCCGGCGGCATCACGATGGGATGCGCGTCCAGATCCGCCTTGCCGCAGGATTCCAGAAAATCGGCGAGATGGATTTCGCCCACCGTCAGGTCGGTCACGACGGGCAGAGGGCCGCGGACCAGCGGCTTTAAAAGCACTCCGGCTTCTGCCAGCAGGCCATGACCGACATGAATGTCATAGCTGCGCTCATCCAGGCCGACTTTGATGATCTCGGTCATGTATCCCTGTACAGTCCCCTCGCGCGCAACGCCTCGATGATGCGCTCGACCGCGGCGCCATGCGGTTCATCGGCACTGTCGATCGTCATATCGGCTTTGGCATAGACCGGTTCACGCACGGTGAGCAACCGCTCCAGGGTGGCGCGCATGTCGCCGTCCTTGAGCAAAGGCCGGGTTTCGCGTTTCTTCACCCGCGACATCAGAAGTTGAACCGGCGCCTTCAACCAGATGCTGAAAGCAGCTTTGGCCATCGCCGCCCGGGTCGTTTCGTCCATGAAGGCGCCCCCGCCGGTCGCCAGCACATGGGGCGGTTCCTCCAGGAGCCGCGCGATCACCTTGCGCTCGCCGTCGCGGAAATGGCTTTCGCCGAAGCGCGCGAAAATCTCGGCCACGGTGAGGCCGGCCGCGGTCTCGATTTCATGGTCGGCATCGCAAAAAGGCACGGCCAGGCGCGCGGCTAGGCGCCGGCCGATCGATGTCTTGCCGGCACCCATCATGCCCACCAGCGCTATGGTGCGATCCAAAGCCATGTAGTTCCGATACACGAAAGTTCCCCCCGAACGAAGTGTGACCCGAAAAAATGCTAAAGCTGAACCATGAGTCGCCAAGACGGCCTGATCGACGCCTTTCTGGAGATGATGAGCGCCGAACGTGGTGCGGGCGCCAATACCTTGGCCGCTTATTCCCGCGACCTTGCCGATTTCGCGGGCTTCACCAGGGGCGGGATCGCGAGCGCCGGCCGCGAGGACATCCGGACCTATCTGGCGCATCTGAACAAAAGCGGCCTGGCGGCATCGTCCCAGGCGCGGCGGTTGTCGGCGCTGCGGCAGTTTTTTGGTTTCCTTTATGCCGAGGGCACGCGCAAGGACAATCCCACCGAAGCGGTGGACGCGCCCAAAATGTCCCGGCCGCTGCCCAAGATTCTTTCCACCGATGACATGGAGGCGATGATCGCGGCGGCGGGAAAAGACGACACCGCTGAAGCCAAACGCCTGAGCTGCATCGTCGAGATGTTGTACGCGGCAGGACTGCGGGTATCGGAACTGGCGGGGCTTCCGCTTCAAGCGGTGAAGAC
>DATKPL010000017.1:0-5382 GCA_035524155.1 Rhizomicrobium sp. | reverse complement strand
GAACCCTTGAGCTCTTCCGGCACTTTGGAAAGCGCATCGCAGCCGTTGAAGCTGGCGCGGACATTGGCGGCGATCTTGCCGGCGCTGTCCACCATCTCCTTGGTGGAAGCGGCGCCCAGCGGCAAGAGCAGGCGCGCCAGCGGCAGTGTGCTGTCGGCGGTAATGGCATCTTCCTTGACGGTATTGATCTTGGTGCCCAGCGGCTCCTGCCGCGCGCGCAAAGCCAGGATGTAATAGCCGCCGATCGAGCGGATGGGGTCTGAAACGGTGCCGACGGACATCTTCTTCAGTGCCGTGTTCAATTCCGGCGCCAGTTGGCCTTCATAGACATAACCGATGTCGCCGCCGGCGGCCGCGGAAGGCGACTGGCTGAATTGATGGGCGATCATGGCAAAATTGCCGCCCGATTTGAGCTGGGTTTCGACCGACTGGGCGTCCTTCAGGGCGTCCGCATCCTTGTCGGGATTGTCCACCCGGACGAAGATCTCGCTCACCAGATAATGGGGCTTGTCGGCGCCTTCGGCGTAGCGCGCCAGCTCCTCGTTCACTTCTTCCGGCGTGATATTGATCCGGTCTTCATATTCCTGCTGCACGGTCTTCTGCCAGGCGAGCTGGGCGGTGAGCTGGCGGCGCAGCGCATCCTCGCTGGAGCCGGCATTGAGGAGCACCTCGCGCAGCTGCTCCATGGTGATGTGGTTCTCGGTGAGCATGTGGTTGATCTGCGCATCCACTTCGCCCGGCGCCACGGTGATGTGTTTCTTGATCGCCTCGTTCAGCTCCAGCTTTTCGTCTTCCAGCTGGTTGATGATCTGGCCGCGGATGCGCTTGAGTTCTTCGCCCTGGGGCTGGATGCCGGAGGTGGCGAGAAAAAGATGCAGTCTCTGGCGCACTTCATATTCGGAAACCGCGAAGTCATTGATCACGGCGGCGACGCCGTCGCTGTCGGGATCGGAATCATTGGTTTCGGCATGGATCACCGCCGGCTCCCAGATCTTGGGCTTGGCCGGCTCGGCCGAGGCGGTCTTCTGCGCGGGCTTGGACTTGGCCGGCTGTGCCGGAGCCGCAGCGGCCTGCGCGGCCGAGGGTTGGGTGGTGGTGGGCGCGGGCTCGGCGGCCGCAACGGCTTGCGCATGGGCTGCTGGCGCCGAAAAAGCCAAAGCAAGGAGTGCGGATAACAAGATACGCATGGGTCTAAGGTCTGTCTTCGCCGCTGATCCGATTACAGGGTCCGGTTCGGACATGCTCCAGCACGTTCCGGTTTGCCCCTAACCCGTGGTGGAGAATAAGCAATTTCCCCGCCCGATCAAGTAAAGCCCTTACGGATGGGCCGTATTGAACACATTCCTGGGGAAAAGGCTGAAAGGCTGGACCGGCTGGTCCCCGGTCTTGAGGGAAAAACGCAAGACCAGTGAGGTCGAGGGTGGTACGCCCTGGGCCACGTCCTCGATGAATTTGCGCCGGTAAGCCAGCGAAACCGCCAGGCATTCGTCCTCGTAGCCCAGCCCGTATTCGCTATCCAGCATCTGGCCGCCCAGAAGGTCGCGCTCGATGGCGGCAAAGGCCTGCCAGTTCTCGTAAATGTTAATATCGCCCTGGATGTTCAGCTGCTCACGGGCGGGAAGTTCCAAAGTCACCTGGCCGGGCGGCAGTTGCAGGTCGGGAATGGCGGCCGGCAGTTGCACAAAGCCGACCTGGAGCGAGGAGCGGCCATAGGTGCCTGTCACATAGACTTCATGACGGATCACCGCGCCATCGGTGCGGTCGAAATCCAGCCGGTCGGTGAAGTCGAGGTGGGGCAGCTTCAGCGTCACCCGGCCGATAATGTCCGACGTTGTGCCATTCTCGCTCGTGAAATTGGCGAAGATGGGATCGGGTTTGACGCGATAGGTCTGGCCCAGGAGCCCCTGCAGCTCGCCGCCATTGAACAGCGCGTCAGCGATGAAGCCCACATTGGCGCGCGGTCCGCTTTCCACCAGGTCGTAGCCCGGAAGCTGGTTGACGCTGAAAATATTGTTGTCGTCGAATTCGAAGGCATCTTCGTCCTCAACAGGTAGCCCAGCGGGATTGCCGCCATAGGGCTGCGCGATCAGCTGCGCCACTGGCTCTAGCATGTAGGTGACGCTTTTTTGGGCATCGGCGATGAAAGGCCAACGCCAGTCCAACGCCAGATAGGGAATGCCGCGCGCCACATAGCGGCTCTTGTCCGGCACATCGGGGAAATCGACCGGATCGTTGTTGTCGACATGGAAGACGTCGCCACGAGCATCGGCGATAAAGGTCCAAAGCTGGCCGCCCCCCAGGATCAACGGAATGCGCCAATCCACCTCGCTGGTGAAACGCTGGCTGTCGGGACCATCGCTGCGGGCCAGCGAGACGCTGTTGACGTCGAAACGGAAACGGCCGCCCGCGAGATTGGAATCCGGAATGAACGTGTAATCCAGCTGCGGCAGCACATAGGGGATGAAGCCCTGCACGTCGGTGGCGCGCAGGCCCTGGAAATAATACCCGCTGAGCGCCAGCCGTGAGCGCCCGGTATCATTCTCGACGAACAGATTGTTCACCAGCCGGTCCAGGAACGAGATGTCGTAGAACCGCATATAGGCGGTGTTGTTGGTCAATTCGGCGCTGAAGCCCGAGGTCCAGCCATCGCCGATGTCGAAGCGGCCCGAGCCGAACAGGTGATCGTAGAATTGCGGACCCGCCGTATGCCCGCCCAATCCGCCATCGGGATTGTAGGCGATCGAATCCTGCAGCCACATCCCGCTGTCCTGCCAGCGCTGGCGGTATTCGGTTTCCACCAATTCGCCGCCCTTGGTGGAGACCTGAGGCGCTACCGTGAGATCATTTTCGGGCGAGAGCGAGAAATAATAGGGGATGCGGGCGAAATACCCCACATTGGTTTCGGTGCCGATATCGGGGGTGAGAAAGCCGCTTGAGTGCTTCACCGTGGGATCGGGTTCGGTGAGGAAGGGCGCATAAAGAATGGGGACGCCCAGGAAATCGATGGTGGCGTCGGTGAAATGGATGCGATGGGCGACCTGATCATAGACCACGCGCTCGGACTTCACCTGCCAGAGCGGCGTCTTCTGTCCCGGCTGGTTGCAAATTTTGCAGGGACTGTAGTTGGTGGAATGGGCGATCACCATGGTGCCGCCCACGCGCTGGGCGCTGGCGGCAGTGAGCCGTCCATTCTTGCCAATCAGGGCGCCGAAACCGTTGAGCGCGCCTTCGCGCATATGGTCGCTAAGCACGACATGGTCGGAAAAGGCGACATTGCCCAGCCGGTCGGTCAGGCTCACATGGCCGTCGGCGGTGACCTTGTCCGTCTTCTGGTCATAAGTGACGCGGTCAGCGTCGAGGATCTGGCCTTGATCCACGATCTCGACATGGCCCACGGCAGCGACGGTCTGATTGTCGCCGTCATAATCCACTTCATCGGCTTGCAGCAGGATCTGACGATCCTGCTGGGCGGCGGGCTTCTTTGCAGGCGCAGGAGCAGCATTCGCCGTCATCCACACTGCCATGGGACTTAGCGCTGCGCCCAGCAACAAGAGCCTGATGAGCGCCCGATGGCGCAGGCTCATCCATCCTCCTGATTGAACAGAAGGGTCATGCCGATCAGGATGGCGGCGATGGCCGGCGCGGTGGCGGCAAGCAGCACCGGCACCGTCCCCGACTGGCCCAAGACGCGGGTGAGGTCGGAGAAGAAATAAACACCGAAGCCGCAGGCGGCGCTGAACAGGATCACTTTGGTCATGCCGCCCTCACGCGAAAGGCGCAAGGAAAAGCTTGCCGCCATGAATACCATCGCCGCGAACAGCGCCGGCAGGGCGTACAACGTGTAGAGATAAAGCTGATAGCGGATGGCGGAAAATCCGGCAGCCTGGGCGGCGCGGATATAGCCCGGCAGGTCCCAGAAAGACAATGTGTCGGGCGAAGCGAAACTTTCCTGGATTTGCGCCGGCGTCAGCGTCGTGTCCAATTTGTAGACAGCATGATGCTGGGGCGCGCCGCCGGCACCTGACACCCAGGCATCCTTGAGGAGCCAGGCATGATCCTGAAGGTCGCCGCTCCTGGCGTCGATCCGACCCTGGAACTGATCCTCGGCGCCATAGAGGAAGACGATCACATCTTCCAGATGCTGGCCCTGATTGGCGACACGCAATGCATTGATCACCGATTGCCGCTTTTCATTGCCCTGACGCAGCCATAATCCGTTCTGCGACACCGATAATTGCGAAGCTTCGCCCTTCACATAGCGCGCTTCCATGCCGGCGAACTCGGCGAACATGCGCGCGGAGATGGGGGTGAACACAGTGACGGCGAAAATTCCCACCAGCACGGCCACTGCCAGCGGCGGCAGAAGAAAATCCCAGGCCGAAACGCCGGCCGCGCGCGTCGCCACCAATTCCTGGCTGCGGCTCAACCGGGCAAAGGTGAAGACACCGCCCAGAAGAACGGCGAAGGGCAGCATCTTTTGTCCCAGATCCGGCAATTGCAGCACCGCCATGCCCACCACCACCGAGGTGCCCACCGCGTGACCCGCAGTGCGATTGAGGAGATCGACCACATCGATGGAAAAGGCGAGCACCAGAATGGCGCAATAGACCACCACCACGGTGAGGAAGAATTGCACCGCAAGATAACGGTAAAGCGTCCAGGACCAGCTCATGCCAGTGCCACTTGCGTGCGGCGGCGATACCGTTCCAGGATCGCGCGGGGGCTCAAACCCATCAGCACAAGCCACGCCAACGTCATGCCCAAAAGCGGGATCACGTAGAACAAGCCGTTGAGCGCCGGATGGCTGGAGGCGGGACCTGCCACGCCATAACCGGCGATGCGCACCGCCGCCGCCGCCAGGCACGCCATGGTAAGACGCATCGCATGGGCGCCGCGCTGCCGCCGTCCCCTGAGCACCGCGGCCAGCGCGATCATGGCGAAGGCGAGACAGTAAAGCGGTTGCGACAGCCGGTTGTTGGCCTCCGCCAGATAGGCTGTCCGAATGGTCGCGGGAAGATCGGTTTCGCGGGGATGGAGCAATTCGACCAGCGAACGTTCATTGGTCTGGCGCTGGCTAACCCGCGCGGGGCCGCCGAACTGGTCAAGATCGAATACGTCGCGCTTGAATTTCAGCACCGACAATTGGGCGCCGTTCTGCGCGGTCTGTTCCACGGTGCCGTCCAGCATGATCAGGCGCGTGCCGAGTGGTGTCTGGGCCAACTCGCCGCGTTCGGCCAGATAGGTCACCGGACGTCTGGGGTCGCGACTGTCATGCACCAGGATGCCGCGGATTTGTCCGTCATTGCCTAGCAGCCGGATGAAAACGGTGAGGCCTGGCGCCGGCGGATTGAATTCGCCCTCGTTAAGCAGGGCGGCGCCGAT
>DATKPL010000016.1:0-4420 GCA_035524155.1 Rhizomicrobium sp. | reverse complement strand
CAAATTGGCCCAGCTCGCGGTGGATCGCGTCGCGGTGCATATCGCGGGCAGCAGCAATATCGATGTCGCGCCCAAGGACGATCTTGAAGCCGATGTGGTGGGCTCCAGCACCGTGACCCTGCATTCCGAACCGCGCAGCATCGAGACCCACATTATCGGCTCGGGCCGGATCATTCATCCCGACGGTTCGGTGTCGGGCAACAATCGTCATATCTAACGCAATCCTTTGAAGAGGAGAGTCTGATGCGCACCAAACTCGCCATGATCGCCCTGTCCAGTTTTGCCGTATCCGCCGTCTGCCTGGGAGGCGCTTTCGCGCTGGGCGGCGGGCAGCTGGGCGACGCCGCTTTCAATTTCGGTGATATCGGCGACGGCTTCGGCCTGCCGCGCTGCGAGGCGGTCGGCACGCCAGCAACGACGTCGGAAACGCGCAGCGTGCCCTGGGACGGCAGCAGCGACCGCGCCGCCATCGCCATTCCCGCCAACACCCATTACCAGGCCGGCCAGGGCGACCAGCTGGTGGTCAAGGGCGATCCCGCCATCATCTCCCACATCCGGGTGCACAATGGCGTCGTGTCCCTGGATTGCCGCAACGGTTTCATGAATTGGGGCCGGGACAATCGTGTTGACGTGACGCTGCCCGGGCGCCGCACCTTCCAGAAATTCGAGATGATGGGCTCGGGTGACATGCAGCTGAGCGGACTTTCGCAACCCGAAGCGAAGGTCGAGATCGACGGCTCCGGCACCATCGAAACCGACGGCAAGGTGGACAAACTCAACCTGGAGATCGACGGCTCCGGCACGGTTCAGTCCAAGGGCCAGACCGATGACGTCCGCGTGGACGTGAACGGGTCGGGCAATGTCCGGTTGGGCGATCTGGTCGACAAGGATGCCCATGTCGACATTTCCGGAAGCGGCAAGGTGGAAATCGCGCCGCAGAATTCGCTGAATGTGGACATCTCAGGCTCGGGCACCATCTATCTGCGCAGCGAGCCCAAGAGCATCGAGAGCGACTTCAGCGGCAGCGGCAAGATCGTCCATCCCAACGGCACGGTCGAGGACCGGCATGAACGCCATGCCGAGCTGGAACGGAGATATCGGCATCATGCCGGCTACACGGGCAGCGAAGTCAACGGCGATGAGATCAATGCCATCGTGCAGGAAGCGGTCCGCAACGGTCATGCGCCCGATCCGGACAAGCTTCAGGCCGCCGAGGACAAGCTCAACGCCAAGATTCGCGACAAAGTCGCCAAGGAACTGGACAAGGTGAATCTGGACGACGACGACCGCTAGTCGTCCACGATCGCCCAGCTGTCGGGATAGAAGCCGTTGAAGGTGGTTCGCACCGCGACCGAATAGGCGCCGATCGCCTCGAACACCAGAAAGTCTCCGGCTGCCACATTGTCGGGCAGGATGAGCGGCCGGGGCAGCACGTCCAGGGTATCGCAGGTCGGACCGAAGACCCGGAACGGCTTCATCTCGGCGGCGAGCGTGCGCGCGGCGCCGTCCTGATCGATCCGCATCGCGCTTACGGGATAATCGCCCGTCCAGCCCGGCAAGGTGAGCTCGTCGAAGCTGCCATAGGTGCCGTCATTCATGTAAAGGCTGGAGCCTTTGCGCAGGACCACCTGCGTCACCAGCGACATGCCTTCGGCCACCAGGGCCCGGCCCGGCTCGCAGAGAAGCGGAATGTCGGGATTGGGCAGCGTCTGAAGCGCTTCCTTGATGGTGTCGAAATACCAGTGATAGGGCGGCACATCATTGCCCGTATAGGGACCGGGGAAGCCGCCGCCCACATCCAGCGCCTGCAATTCTACCTTGGCCAAGGTCGCAGTGCGGCGCGCCATCTCGATCGCCTGGGCATAGGAGAAAGGCGAAAGACATTGCGAGCCGACATGGAAGGTGACGGCAGGAACGGCGCTGGTCTTGGCGACGCGCTTCAAGAGCTTGGCGGCTTCCGCAGGCGGCGTGCCGAATTTGCTGGACAGTTCCAGGATCGCGCCGCCCAAGGGCGTGGCGATGCGCACAAAGATGCGCAAATTCTTCGCGCCGCCGGTTTCCGCCAGAAGCTTGTCCAGCTCGAAATCGCAATCCACCACATAATCGGTGACGCCATATTTCTCGAACGCGATCTTGGCCGCGCCGGGAAGGCGCACCGGTGTCATGAAATGACAATGCGCTTCGGGAAAACGGGATTTGATCAGTTCGATCTCGCCCAGCGAGGCGGTGTCGAAATGGCGCACGCCGGCGGCCCAGACCTGTTCCAGCGCCTGCGGGCTGGGATTGGCCTTCACCGCGTAAAGCGCGTCGCCGGGAAAAGCGGCGAAGCGTTCGGCCACCGCGCGGAAGCGCTTGGGATGCAGCAGATAGAGCGGCACACCGGGCTTTTCCGCGGCGACAGCGTCGGCGACGGATGCGTAATGCGGCAGCGCCTTGATGCGGACAGGAGCGTTCACAGCCGGTCCTATAAAATTGATCCGCGCCTCTTTGAGGCAACAGGGCTCGTTTAGCAAGATTTTTTGAAACTTGGTCGCGCCCTTCCTCCCCTTCGGCGCGAAGCGCCTGGAAAGGGGAGCCGCCCGTAGCGCCGATCAGGTGCGAAGGGCGGAGGGGTTTAAAATGACAATCCCGTGACCGTCAGGGCATGATGGGCGGCGGCGGCAGATCGCCCATCTCATGGGGCATTGGCCCGTGGTCGCGCATCATCATCGGGCGCGGCGGCGCCAAAGTCTGGCGCTGATCCGGCGCCAACACCGTGTAGAGCGCGGCAAAGACCGGGCGCTCTTCGTCGAGGTCGGCCAAACGCTGCCTGAGCATCGTTTGTTCCGTCCGCATATGCTCCACGGGATCGGCGCGGTCCTGGTCGTGCAAGGCCATATGTGCGTTGCAATCCACGGCGCTGCGCTTGGCGATATCCAGGCGCACATTCTTCCAGCGCGCGAACAGGGGTTGCTCGCTGTCGCTGAGATGAAGCCGCGCCTCGAGATAGGCCATGCGGCCGACCTCGCCGGCATAGCGGTCGTCGCAGATCTGGCGGGGATTGGGCGTGAAGTCCGCCGATATGCCTTTGCCGGGCTGGGGAGGGGTGTCGGGAAGATTTTGCGCCACCAGGAAATCACCCAGCAGCGCCACCATCATGGGTTTGCGGGGATTGGCCTGGGCGCGCTCATCGCTGGCGATCAGGGCGGCCGTTCCCGCACCGCAGAGGATCAGCGAAGCGACCATAGGAATCAAAGCCTTGCGCATGAAGTTCCCTCCTCATTGCCAAAGCCCTCCCGCGGGCGGGACAGTGGCGCGGGCCAGATGAACCGGGGATGAACGGGGTTCCCTGAAGTTCCCAGGGTCTTTCTAGTTTTGGGCCCTGAGCGCGCTTTCGTGCCAGTGCCGCAGCAGCGCCCATTCGAGTACCGAGAACGCGGCGAAAATCGCGATGCCCAGCAGCGCCAACAGCGCCAGGGCGGCGAACATGGTGGCGATTTCCAGCCGGTTGCCTGCCTCCACGATCCGCCAGGCAAGGCCCGTCGCGGTGCCCGAACCGGCTACGAACTCCGCCACCACCGCGCCGATCAGGGAAAGGCCGCCGGCGATCTTCATCGCGCCGAGCAGATAGGGCAGCGCGGTCGGAAGGCGTACGCGCCAGAGGATCTGCCAGCGCGAAGCGCCATAGAGCCGCATCAGATCCACGAGATTAAAGTCGGCTGATTTGAGGCCCAGCGTGGTGTTGGAGAGGATAGGGAAGAACGCCACCAAAGCGGCGATCAGGGCCAGCGCCGTGTTGATGTGGTCGAAGCCCACCCAGATCAGGATCAAAGGCGCGATCGCCACCACCGGCGTCACCTGAAGCACCACGGCATAAGGATAGAGCGCGCGTTCGGCCAGGCGGCTTTGGCTGAAAGCGACGGCCAGACCCACGCCCGCGATCAGCGCGGCGATGAAGCCTTCCAAAGTCACGATGAGGGTCGAAAGCAGCGACTGCATCAAGGAGCCGAAATTCTGGATCAAGGCGCGGGCGATGGCGCTGGGGGCGGGCAGGACATAGGGCGGAATGTGGCGCGCCGCCACGATCCATTCCCAGAAGGCGAGAACGGCAATGCCCAGCAGCAGCGGGAAGGCGATGTCGAGCGCGCGTCTCATGCCGCCATCGCTCCCGCCACGCGCGCTTGGCTTTCCGCGAAGGCGGGTGATAGCCGGTTACGCGGGCCGGGCGGTAATAGGATCTCGCTCTTGATATGGCCGGGGCGCGGCGACATCACCAGCACGCGGTCAGACAGATAGCTCGCTTCCGTCACGCTATGGGTGACGAAAATCACGGTGATGCCGTCTTCGCGGGAAAGCTTGATGAGATCGTCATTCAAGCCTTGGCGGGTGGGCTCGTCGAGCGCGGCGAACGGCTCGTCCATCAGAAGCACACGCGGTGCTG
>DATKPL010000015.1:0-9438 GCA_035524155.1 Rhizomicrobium sp. | reverse complement strand
AAGCGCGTGGATTGCTTGTCCGAGGCCTGTCCGTCGTCTTCCACGAATTTGAGCGTCAAATCGTAGAGGTTCGGCTTGCCCATGGTGTAAGGCCACCAGAGGTCGGGATTGTTCACCGCGAGTTGCCGAAAGCGCTCCGGGGTGAATGTGATTTCGCGGTGTTCCTGGGGGTTGAGCGTCACCGGCTGCTCAAAGCGGATCGTGGGTTTGCCGGGCCGCGAGATCCGACCCGCCAGGCGCCCCTGAATGGTTTGCGCCGAACCATTTTCCAGGACGCAGAAGACGGTGAGGTTGGCGGGCGCCGTTTTTGGCATCGGTAAGCTGGTGGTGACGGCGGGATGATCGATCCGCACCGGCCCGGTGACACGCAACGTAACCGGTTTGAAGATTCCCGCGTTGCGATCCGGCACGAAAGAGGTGGGGATGCCGTTCTTGGGGATTTGCGCCTTGTAACCCAGAAATTTTCCGTTGAGCCAGTCGAACCAGCTATCCGCCAGTTCCACGCCATTGACGTCCTGGATGGCACGCTCCGGCGTAACCTTCACCGCCAGGACGTTGCGCTTTCCCGGCAATATCGCGCCGGTCACATTCAACTCGGTCGCGACATACGTGCCGGCGACCTGCCGGCTGTCGGCGATCCGTTTGCCGTTCAGCCAGATCTCGGCACGGTAATTGATGCCGGGAAAATCCAGCCAATAGACCTTGCCGTCCTTGGGCACCTCGAAGCTGGTGCGGTACCACCAATCCTGCTTGTAGAGATCCTGCGGCACTTCGGTGAGAAGATTCTCGCCGTAGTAGAGATTGGGATAGACGCCGTCTTCCTGCAGGATTTCCAGCACGGTGGCGGGGACATGGCGGACCGGATACCAGCCTTTGGTGGAATATCCCGGGCGCGAAACAGCCTCGCCGGTATCCTTGATCCGGCTCGCCGAGGCGAGTGTCCAGTTCCGCGCCAATGGGATCGTTGATGCGGCGGCGGCGCGCGGCATGAACAAGATCATGGCCGTGAACAGCCAAAGGCAAGCGCGCTTGCGGTCCATGCACGTCCCCCTGGCGCCAATTCAGAACGCAATCGGCGCCGGATTCAAGACCGGCCTAGACGATTGCATTCCGGCATAGCGGTTCCGCGCCGGCATATTCGCTTTGTGCCGGGACCGGGCGCGCCTTAGCCTGGGCGTCATGACAGGGGAAAAAGCCTTGCACATCGCGGAAGCGCGCGAAGTCGATTTGGCCCAGATCGCCTCGCTCTTCCGCCAGTATGCGGCAAGCCTTCCCGTCGATCTCAACTCCCAGGGCTTCGCCGAAGAGATCGTGCATCTGCCCGGCCCCTATGCGCCGCCAGAGGGTGCGTTGTTGCTCGCGCGAAAGGAGGGTGAGGTTCTGGGCTGCATCGCGCTCAAGCGCCTCGCCCCTGGGACAGCCGAGATCAAACGCCTTTATGTGGTGCAACAGGGGCGGGGCCTGGGCGTTGGCAAGGCGCTGGTCGCGGCGATCCTGAAGGAAGCGGCCCGCCTCAATTATCGCGAGATCAAGCTCGACACCCTGCCCCACATGGCACCTGCAATCGCGCTGTATCGCAGCTTCGGTTTTGCGCCCACGCCGCCCTATGGCAGCTTTCCCTATCCCGATTTGCTCTGTTTCGGGAAGGCACTGGCCTAGGGGCAGAAAGGGCCTGCCATCCGATGGCGGCAGGCCAAGTCTGATTACTGCTGCTTGGTCGAACCGTTGGAAGCGACCTGCTGGGATTCCTGCTCGTTCAGTTCTTTGGTTTCCTGCGCTTCCTCGCGATTGAGCCTGGCTTCCGCCTTCGGATAGCGGCTGGCCATATGCACCTTCCTGGCCGGCTTCGCTTCGCTGGCCGCATCGGAGGGGCTGTTGGACTGTGTATCCGCCTTGGCGGAAGTTCCCGCGCTCATGCCGCCGCCTTGGCCGCTGTTGCTCTGCGCGACCGCCACGCCAGCCGACAATAAAAGGGCGGCGACACCGATAATGATCGTCTTTCCCATGGAAGGCTCCCACTGAATTTGCGCTTCTTTTGCCATAACGTGCAGAGTGGAAATTCGCGCCACTGTCCGCAAAGCCCTTTCCAGGCGTTTCCTGAAAAAGGACCGCCCAATGTCAGCTGCCGAGCTTCCCCACGAGCCCAATTCCGCCTTGCGTGTCTTTCCCTGGCGGCCCTGGTTCGCCTGGCGGCCGGTCCGCCTTTACATGACGAAGCGGCTGGTATGGCTCAAACGGCTGCATCGGCGTTGCGTCATCAAACCGGTCGGAACGGTCTGCGAATATACCGACAGCCCGGACGAGTTCCCCGACCTGGCAGACATCAAGGATGTGATCCCCGGACCCCCGGCGCCTAACTTCCCTGCTCAAATGCCGTGATGATCGGACATGGCCCCTTGCTGTGTGCGCAATCCCTGGCCAGCCGCCGGAGTGCATCACGGGCCCGTCCCAGTTCGGCGATCCTGGTGTCCAGCGCGGCGATGCGCTCCCGGGCCAATGCGCGGGCGCGGGCATGATCGTGACCCGCATCCAGCGCCAAAAGCTCGCCGATTTCCTCCAGGGTGAAACCGGCCGCCTGGGCCGCCCGGATGAATTTGAGCCGCCGCACCTCGGCCGCGCCATAGCGGCGTATGCCGCCCGAGGGCCTGGGGACGGGGAAAAGCCCACGCCGCTGGTAATAGCGCACGGTTTCCACCCCCACCCCGCCCGCCTGGGCCAGCCTTGCGATGGTGAGATCCATCCTTGACTCCGTACCATGGTACGGAGGCTATAAAAGGGTCGCGCTGCGAAAAGCGCAAGAAGGAGAATCCGATGAACGCGCCCCTCCGCCACGCCACGCTCTATCGCATGGTGATGGACAAGCATGTCTGTCCTTGGGGCCTGAAGGCATACGATCTCCTCAAGCGCGAAGGCTTCGAGATCGAGGACCATTGGCTCAAAACCAGGGCCGAGACCGACGCCTACAAGGCGGCCAATGACGTCAAGACCACGCCACAGATCCTGATCGGCGGCAAGCGCGTGGGCGGTTACGATGATCTGCGCCGGTTCCTGGGCAAGAAGGTGAAAGACCCCAAAGCGCTCACCTACAAGCCGGTGATCGCGGTCTTCGCCATGACCTTCCTGATGGCGCTGGCGGCGAGCTATGCTGTTTCGGGCAATCCCTTCACCGTGCGGGCAGGTGAATGGTTCATCGCCTTCAGCATGTGCGTGCTGGCGATCTTGAAGCTCCGCGATGTCGAAGGTTTTGCCACCATGTTCCTGGGTTATGACATGCTGGCGCGGCGCTGGGTGCCCTATTCCTATATTTATCCCTTCGCCGAGGCGCTGGCCGGCGTGCTGATGGTGGCAGGCGCCATCAAATTCGTCTCGGTGCCGGTTGCGTTCATCATCGGCGCCATCGGCGCAATTTCGGTGATCAAGGCGGTCTATATCGACAAGCGCGAGATCAAATGCGCCTGCGTGGGCGGGGACACCAATGTGCCGCTGGGCTTTGTCTCGCTGACGGAGAATCTGATGATGGTCGCCATGGCCGTCTGGATGGCGCTGACTTAGTCATCCTCCGACGCCTGCCGCTTCTCTTGCGCCCGAATCGCGGCGGAGATCCACGACCAGACGTCTGAGCCGGCATTGTCACCGCGCAGGCGCAAGGCAAAGGCACGCGAGGCGGCTTCCTTGGCCGCTTGCGAGCCGCGCGCTTCGCGCAGCATAGCGGCGGCGCGCCAGATTCCAGACCCATGGATTTTCGGTTCGATCCCCAAGGAGAATTCCCTGCTCGCACCGGAAACCAACGCGCCATCAAGAAGAGCGTGCCTGCGACATAATCGGAGGGGCGGCCCTGAATTTTTGTCATGGGTGACAGGTGCGATGGCTCTGGCATGATGGCCGTGCCGTGAGAGGGAAAAACGCATGACACCGGTTGTTGCGCTGTTCAGCATCCTTGCCGCCCAGGCGCTGGGCGCGATCAGCCCCGGCCCCTCCTTCCTGTTTGTGATGCGCACCTCGGTGGCGATTTCACGCAGGGACGGGTTGGCGGCGGCGCTGGGCATGGGTCTGGGCGCAGCCATCGTCACGACCCTGGCGCTGGTGGGCGTGCGCGCGGTGATCGCCCAGGTCGAATGGCTTTATATCGCCTTCAAGCTTCTGGGCGGCGCCTATCTCGTCTATCTGGGCTTCCAGTTATGGCGGGTCAGCATGACGAAGCCGTCGCAGAGCGCCGACATGCCGGCGCCCAAGCGCGGAATCGGGCGCAGCTTCCTGATGGCGCTGGCCACCCAGCTGTCCAACCCCAAGACCGTGGTGGTGATCGGTGGCATCTATGCCGCGCTTCTGCCCGCGCATGTGCCGCTCTGGATGTATCTGGCGATCCCGCCGATCGATTTCCTGATGGAAGGCGGCTGGTACGCCTTCGTGGCGATAGCGATGTCGTCGCAGCGGCCGCGCACGGTCTATCTGGGTGCGCAGAAATGGATCGACCGCGCCGCCGGCACGCTGTTGGGCGCGCTGGGCCTGCGCCTGATCTACGAAAGCACGCAGAAGGCGGTCTAAAGGCTGGCCAATTCGGTCAGCCTGAGATTCTTGAGCGGCAGCGAGCGGATGCGCTTGCCCGTGGCATTGAAGATCGCATTGGCGATGGCGGCCGCAATCGGCGCGGTCGAGCATTCGCCCACCCCGCCCCATTTGGGCTTGCCTTTCTCATCCTTGCCGCCGGTGAGCGCCAGCGCAGTCACCATTTCCGGCGCATCATTGATCCGCGCCATGCGGTAATCGTTGAAATTGCCCTGCACTGCGGCGCCATTCTTGATGGTGATCTCGCCAAAGAGCATCGCGGTCATGCCGAAGATCGCGCCGCCCTCGATCTGGGCGTCCACCAGATTGGGATTGACCACATGATAGGCGTCGGTCGCGGCATAAACCCGATCTACCTTGACCTCGCCGGAGGGCGCGACGGTCACTTCCGCGACCTGGCCGCCCACGGCTTCATGATTGTCCACCAGCGAGATGCCGCGCCCGCGCCCAGGCGCCATGGGTTTGCCCCAGTTGCTGATCTCGGCCAGCTTGTTCAGCACCGCCAGAGAATCCACGCGGTCGGTCAGGCTTCTGCGGAATTCCAGCGGGTCCTTTTTGGCTGCATAGGCCAATTCGTCGATGAAGCTTTCCAGATAGAAGCAGTTCTGCGAGCCGCCCACCGAGCGCCAATAGGCCACCGGCACATGCGTGTTCTTGAGCACCTGTCCCGTGTACCAGTTGGGCACCTTATTATAGGGCACCGAGGGCCCGATCCCTTCCAGCGCCGTGAAATCGATGCCGCCGGGCGCCTTGCGGCCGGTCGAGAGCGCAATCGAACCGCAGGCGCTCTGGATGTAAATCGCTTCCAGCTTGCCGTCTGGCGTGAGCGCGCCCTTCAGCCGGATCGCCGATTGCGGCCGATAGCGGTCGGCATGCATGTCCTGCTCGCGCGACCACAGCAGTTGCAGCGGCTGGCGGATATTGCCTGCCTTGGCCACGCGCACCGCATGGCGCAGCTCATCGCCGAAGGTGCGCCGGCCGAAACCGCCGCCCAAATAAAGCTGATGGAAGTAAACCTGTTCGGGCTTCAGACCAGCTTCCTGGGCCGCCATCTTGGCGTTGTCCAGTGCGGACTGCGATCCCATCCAGATGTCGAGGCGACCGTCCTGCAGATGCACCGTGGCATTGCAAGGCTCCATGGTGGCATGGGCCAGAAGCGGCGTCTCGTAAACCGCTTCCACCACATGGGCGCTTTTGGCAATGACGTTTTTGGCGTCGCCGTCATTGCGCGCCGCCACGAGCGGCCCGTCCAGCGCATCGCGATACTCCTGGGTGAATTGAGCGCTGTCGGTCCGTGCCGCAGCGCCCCCGTCCCATTTTATCTTCAGCTTCTTCAGCGCTTCGTTGGCGCGCCAGTAATTGTCGGCGACCACGGCCACGGCATCGTCCAACTTCACCACTTGCTTGATGCCGCGCGCGCCACGAATGGCGCTGTCGTCCACCGACACCAGTTTTCCGCCGAACACCGGGCACGACATGATCGAGGCGTAAAGCTGGTCCGGCTGGCGCGTATCGACGCCGAACTGCGCCTTGCCGGTGGATTTGATGCCGGAATCCAGGCGCGGCTGGCGTGTTCCCGCCAGCTTGAATTGCTCGGGCGATTTGATCGCTGGCTCGGCAGCAAGCTTGACCTTGGCCGCGTCCTTGACCAGTTCGCCGAAGCGGAACGAGCGTCCACTGGATTTGTGGAACACTTTGCTGTCGCGAGCCTCGCACTCGCCCGCCGGCACATTCCATTTCGCTGCCGCCGCCTGGATCAGGCGTTCGCGCGCCGATGCGCCGCCCTGCTGCACATAGGGCCAGCTGGTGCGGATGCCGCGGCTACCCGCCGTCATCATGTCGCCATACAGGTTATTTTCGCGGATATTGCGGTTGACCGAAGCGAATTCGACTTTCACGTTGTCCCAACGGCAACCCAGCTCTTCAGCCAGAAGCATGGGAATGCCCGAGCCGGTACCCTGTCCCATCTCGGCCATGCACGAGCGCAAGGTCACCGTATCGTCGGGCTCGATCACCACCCAGGCGTTCACTTCGTTCGGATCGGGCGCATCTTCGGCCCAATAGCGCGCTTCCAGTTCCGGCACGGCAGCATGCGCGGCGCCCGGGACGAACAGGCCCAACGCGAGGCCGCCGGAAAGGGTGGCGCCCGTGACAAGAATTTGGCGGCGGGAAAACTCGGTGGCGGGCTTGTTCATGGCCTACACCTTTCCCGCGGCGCGGTGGATGGCGCGGCGAATCCGGACATAAGTGCCGCAGCGGCAGATGTTGCCCGCCATCGCCGCGTCGATGTCGGAATCATCGGGATGGGGCGTGCGGTTCAAAAGCGCTGTGGCCGACATGATTTGGCCCGACTGGCAATAGCCGCATTGCGGCACGTCTTCGGCGATCCAGGCTTGCTGCACCTTGTTCAGATTGCCGTTGGCCGACAGGCCTTCGATGGTGGTGATCTCATGGCCTTGCGCGCCCGAGGCGGGCAGCGAGCAGGAACGCACGGGCTTGCCGTCCATCAAGACCGTACAGGCGCCGCACTGGGCGATGCCGCAACCATATTTGGTGCCGGTCAGGCCGATTTCGGTGCGCAGCGCCCAGAGCAGCGGCATCTCGGCTTCGATGTCGAGATCATGTTGCTCGCCATTGACCTTGAGGGTGATCATGGAAACCTCCTGGCGCGCGAAATGTGGCAGATGATCAAATCTACCACAAAAGGCGTCTCGCGTCACCGCCGCATCAAGGCCTGGAGGCGGGGCTCTTGTCGGTTTCGCCGATGTAACTTCCGTAGGCCCAGCCTTTGCGTGATGTCTTGTCGGACATCACGGTCGCGACCTGATCCCAGTTGCCCTGCCGGTCCAGGATCACCACTGCGGTTCCTTGCGCCAGGCTCGCGATTACCTGCGCACTGGTGGAAGGCGCGGCGCGGAGATTGACGGCCCGGAGTACCACGGCCAGCGGCTGTGGTTTGACCGCACGCGCCGGCGGCGGTGGCGGAAGCGCCGGGGCATCGCTGTCGTCATCATGGGCTGTCAGCAGATTCGAGAAGCCTGGCAATTGCAGATTGGCGGCGGCCAAAAGCGACGGGCCGAAAAAGAACGTCAGGCATCCCAGGCCCACGACCGCAAAGACCAGCAGAAAATCCCGGGCCAGGTGGCTCTCCGGTTTCTTTTTTTCCTCACGCGGCTGGCTGAAGCTCCCGGGGAGCGGTTCCCAATGGGCGGGCGCGGGCCGCGCCACCACGCCGATCTGCATCTGCTCCAGCGAGGCTTCGGCGCGGGCGATCGCTGTTTCGCGATCCACCAGGATCGCCTGGAGATTCTTGATCTCCTGATTGAGGCCGCGGACATAGACATCATCGGCTTCCGTCTTTTCACGAGCCGCCTGGGCCGAACGCAAAGATGTTTCCGCCGCCTCGCAGCGTGCCTGGAGCTCGGCCAGCGCGCGGGCAGCATCTTGTTCGCGCTCGGCATCAGCCGCGTCCTGTTCCTCTGCCTCTCTACGTGCCGCCCGGATTTCCGCTTCCAGCGCCTGGCGCTGGCGACCCAGTTGCGCCTCGGCGGCATCGCAACGCGCCGTCAATTCCGCCAGGGCGGCGGCGGCCTGCTCCTGCTTGCCCATTTCCAGCGCGCCTTGCGCCGCGAGCGCGTTCCGGGCTGCGGAAATCTCGGTTTCCGATTTCCGGCGCTGCCGAACCAGATCGGCTTCGGCCTCGCCACAGCGAAGCTTCAATTGCTCAAGCGCCTTGGCCGATTGCGCGCGGCGCTGCGCGTCGGCGGCGCTTTGTAGTTCCAGAGCTTTCTTGGCAGCGGAGATTTCCGCTTCCGATTTCAGCCGCTGCTCCGTCAGTTCCGCCTTGAGCGCGGCCAACTCGCTTTCCCGTTCGCCCAAAAGCGCATGAGCCGCCGCCACATGGTCCTTGAGCTCATGAAACGAGGAAACTTCCTTCTGGTGGTCGGCCCTTGCCGCCGCCAGGCGCGATGCTTCGGCGCTGCTCCATTCGGTTTTCGCCGTGGCGATCGCCAACTCGAGCTTGGCCTGCCAGTCTCCCACCACGGACCGGCTGGCCGCACGGATCTGGTTGAGCTCCTGGTCGCGCCCAGCCAGTTCGGCCTTGAGCACCGAGATTTCCTGTTTGAGCGTGTCGTCTTGCGGCAGAGGCGCTGTCTCGGGACTGGGCGTCTCAGGCCGTTTGCGCCCGAATGAAAGCGGCCCGCAAGGCACGCATTGGCCGACGCGGATGGGAAGCTCGATCAACGCGAGGGTGGAGGCGTTCCCTTCTTCCCGACTGATCAGACGCAATGCCAGGGCATGATCGTCTGCAAGATTCTCGGGGAGCACATAGAAAAGTTCGTCCAACTCATCCGATGCCAATGACCAGGTGCGGTCGCCGTTGTTGCGGCCGGCCGTGAGCCGCGCACCTTGCGGCAAATTCTCGATGCGAAGCATGAAACGCCCGCGCCTTCGGTAGGGCGCGATCAAAGGTGCAAGATCGAGCGCGGCCTGGCGCGGCGAAGACGGGGTGGATTCGGACGCCTTCGCGGCTCCGGCATGCGACTGTGTAAGCAACTCCGCTCTACCCTGTGCCATGTGGCTTAGGCCACGAACCTTGTGTTCCGGCTGGTAAAATAATCATCCACTTTCTTAAGCGGGGTTAGAGGGATCGGCGGGAATTGCATCAATCTGCGCGCATCGGTCCGCACGGAATCGTACCGATGAAATCGCGGGCCGGCGGAACCTTTCGTCAGAAAACCCCCATCTTCCCGAAAGCCGGCCGGACTACTGCCCCGCGATCTCGACGCGGTCGGGATAGAAAGCGAGATGATCCTTGATCGCCGCCACTGCGGGATAAGGCGCTTCATAGCTCCAGACGGCGTTGCGGCC
>DATKPL010000014.1:0-4980 GCA_035524155.1 Rhizomicrobium sp. | reverse complement strand
TGCCGGCTATTTTCCAGCGGCTTCCACACCAACCACGTCCATTCCCAGGGCTGGATCAGTTCGGCTTATTATGTGGATCTGCCGGCATCGGTTGCGGCCGGCGCGGGTGTCGAGGGCGCGCTGAAATTCGGCGAATCCCCTTTCGGGCTGGGCGACAAGGATCGGCCGCAACGCATGGTCAAACCATCGGTCGGGAAACTGGTTCTGTTTCCGTCCTATTTCTGGCACGGAACGGTGCCGTTCACCTCCGACCGCGCCCGCCTCACCGTGGCCTTTGACGTGGTGCCTCAACCTCGGGCCTGACATCCCTATCGCACCCTGTCGACCTTGAAGCGGCCGGTCTGATCGCTGAACGAAAGATTGTAGCTGCCGAACAGGCCGCGGCTGATCTTGACGCTCCGAACATGTTTTGCGCGAAGATCGGGACGGCCAACGTCTCCCTCGATCTGCCGCCAGACTTGGCCGTTGCCCAGGGTCAGAATGAAGTGACCCTGCGGGGTAAAGCTGAAACTCGTCACCGTCGAGGTGATCGAGTCGACCGGGCTCGCAGGCGGCGGCTTGGCGATGTTTTCGCTGCCGAACGATTCCGGCGTCGTCTGACGCGACGGGGTGCCTGCGGCATAGCCAAAATCGGCGGGTGGTTGCGCCTGATTGGGACGTGGCGGGGGCGCGGCCGCAGCTGCAGGACTGGGCGGCGCTCCGGGCCGTGCCGGCGCCGAGGCATTGCCCGCGACGCTGCGCGCAAGATTGTCATAGCATTCCAACCGCTCCACCATGCCGAAGACGGTGAGGCATTTCGCCAATTGCTGGGAAACCGTTTGGGCATTCGCCGCCGAGATGCCGGCCTGCCACATGCAGAAGGCCGGCAAAAGCACGAGGAATCTGGATTTCATGGCGTGACCGCTTGAGCCTTCTCCTCAGAGGTAAACGGCTCGGCCGCGGCAGGCAAGCTGGTTGAGCCGGCGCTAAAAACGCAGCGCCTGTTCCGTCACGATGACCAACACGCGCGAAGCCATGCCCAAGCCCCACCCTTCATATGCGCCCGCTTCCCGGGAAAGCGCCAGCAGCCCCGCCACGCCGGCCGCGCCTGTGGGCGTGGTGGCGATGCCCTCTTGCTTCAACAGCGACGCGGCCTCGGCCGCGGTTTCATTGTCCACGCCGACAAAGACCGATGCCAATGCGCGCAAGACCGGCCAAGTGGTCGAAGAAGGTGTGGGGCAATCCAGTCGGTTGAGATTGGTGGTCCCGCCAGGCGGCGTGCGGGTCTGGCGATTGTTGCGTGCGCTTTCCATCAGGCATGGAACGGTGGCCGCTTCCACCACCGCAATCCGGGGCCCGGGCGAAACGCTATTGCTGAAATAGGACGCGACCGGCCTGGCCAATCCGCCCACCCCCGCCTGGACCACGACATGCGTGGGCGGATGGGGAAATTGCTCCAACGCCTCCGCCGCCAGCACGGAATAGCCGCGCATGATGCGTTGAGGCATGTCGGTGTAATCTTTCTCCGCCACGTCGGAGACCATGATCCAGCCCTCGTCCGCGCAGGCGTCGGCGGCGGCGCGGCAGGCGGCTTCGTAGTCGCCGTCCACCGCAACCAGCTCTGCGCCCAGTTCGGCGATCGCCCGCATCTGCGCCTTGGGCACATCGCCATAGACAAAGATCACGGCCCGCGCGCCGGCCAGTTGCGCGCCGAATGCGACCGCACGGCCATGATTGCCGGCGGTGGCGGTGGCGACCGTCAGGTCGCGCGCCTTGGGCGCACGGCCTGCAAATATATCGGCGCTTGAAACAGGCTGGTTCTCGCGCCGTGACAAGAATTCTGCCGCCAATTCCACCACCGCGTATGCGCCACCCAGGCTCTTGAAGCTGCCCAGGTTCCAGCGCGCGCGCTCATCCTTGGCCCACAATTCGCCCACCCCGAGCCGCGCCGCCAGCGCATCCAGCCGGCGGAGCGGCGTCGGCGCGAAGCTGGGCGAATGCGCGAACAAAGCCCTCAGGCGCGCCGCATCCCTACGGTCATGGATACAGGCATCGGGATGCGTTCCGCCGGCCGCGGAATTGAAATAGATCTTGTTCATACGAACCGGGTTTAAGGCCGCTCGCTGAACGGAAACGCCACCGGACTTTCATAGCCATCGGCCGAAACTGATGTGACGCCGAACAGCCAGTCGTCGATGTTCACATGCTCCAGCGTGACCGATGTGGCGTTCCCGGCGGACCGGCTATGCGTCCAGGCGGGATCGAGGCTGTCGCGCCACCAGGCGCGATAGCTCGCGGCGCCCGGCACCGGTGTCCATGACAGCGTGGTGTCATACGTCACCGCGCCCTTGATGGTGACCTGGGGTGGAGGCGCCGGCGCCATCGCCAAGGCCGCCATGGTGACGATGTTGAGCCGCGCCACCTGGGCGAGATAATTGAAATCCACGCCGCTGATCACGTCGCCATAGGCGATGCCGTTCTCGGTCCTGAGCGTTTGGTGCTCATGGGTGTAGTTCTCCTTTGACTCGGTGACCCGCACCGCCGGAAAGCCCGCCGCCAGCATCGGCACCTGATCGCCGCCCCTTCCGTAACGGTCGGTGCGGTAGATCAATTTGGCGTTGAAATCGCTGAGATAGCGGGGCGCAAGATCCGCCATGAAACGCGCCAGATTGCGTGCCGGGCTGTCGATCTCGCCGCCATTGTAGCGCACGCCGCGCATCCCCGCCGCGCTTTCCAGATCACGCGTGCCCTCGGAGAATATCCGCACATGGGTCGTGTCCACCGTGCCGTCGCCGCCATGGCCGTTGCCGACGATATCGTTGTTGAGATCGGCTTCGACCTGCCAATGCTGGGCAGTGGCGTAATGCGCAAGCACCGTGCCGCCATAAAGGCCCTGTTCCTCACCGGTCAGGACCGCATAGACCAGGGTGGCGGGGAATTTGTGGCCGGAAAGAACCCGCGCCGCTTCCAGCACCGCGGCCGTGCCCGAGCCATCGTCATCGGCGCCGGGCGCATCATGAACCGAATCCATGATGTCGCTGATGCGGCTGTCGATGTGGCCGGCAATGATGATCACGCGGCCGGGGTCGCTGGTCCCGCGCTGGATCGCCAGCACGTCCATGACGGATGTGGGCGTGGGTGCACGGTCGCCGGTGAAAGTTTCGGCCGGCGTCGCGATCTCAAGGCAATTGCCGCAGCGCGCGCTGATCCTGGCAAACTCGCTTTTCGCATAGTTTTGCGCCGCGACGATGCCGCGAGTGGGAGAAGGATTGTCCGACAAAGTGTGGCGGGTGCCGAATCCCACCAGCCTCGTGATGGTGGCATGCAGCGCATCCGGACTGACGTCGCTCGCGACCTGATGCAGAAGTGGATGATCCACCTCTTGCGCCGCGGCAGCCCCCGTTCCCAATACCGTCAAAAAAAATGCCGCTGCAAGAATGCGCATTAAGTCCCCCAAACGGTTCCACCCAGACGGTCCCGTCGGCACAGCTTAATCGAATTCCCGCAAAAACCGGAACCTGGGTTCCGGCGTTTCAGAACGTGATGGGCACAAAGATTTCGCTTGCCGCGCAGATCCTGCTGGCGCTGGCCGCGCCGGCGGCGGCCCAGACCACGCCGGCCGCACCGGGCGGCATCCTCAACAATCCGGAGGCGCCCCGCCCGCCGCCTCCAGCCAACCCGTCCGGCCTGCCGCCCCTTCCCGCCATCATTCCGTCCACCATTCTCACGCCCGGCGGCGGCCATTAATCCCCTGACGGAGCGAGACGCCCTCTGCTAGGCTCCTTTCGCCTGAAGGGGGCACGGGGATGCTTTGGAGAACATTCCTGCCTGGGTTGATCGCGGCGGGTGCGCTGTTTCCCGCGGGCATGTCCGCGCGCGCCGAGACCATCAACCTTTCCTGCGACGATGGCGGCATGCTTCTGGTGATCGACACCGGCCAGCGCACCATCACCGACACGAATCCGTTTCAGCAGACCAAAGTGACCGCGCCACTCACCATCACGCCGGATGCGTTCGCCTGGCGCGAAGGCGCAGGCGACAAGGCCGCCGATTACCGGATGGACCGCGCCACGCGCAAGGTGAGCGCCCAGGTCCAGGGCGCGGCAATTCCTTTGTCCAATCCGCAATGCGGCAAGAGCGCGGTGCTGCTGCCAAAGTTCTGAAGGCTTTCACCAAGGGGAGATCGTCATCATGCGTAAACGTATCGTCTTCGCCTCCGTCATCGCCCTGTTCACCCTCAGCAGCTCCATCGCGTTCGCCGACGATTGCAGCTGGACGCCCCAGGGCGGCACGCTGCACGGCGCATGCAAGGATCAGGCGGGCAATCCCTATTGCCTCGCCTGCCCGGCCAGTGGCGGCAGCTGCTCCAAGGTGCCTTGCCCCACGCCTGCATCCACCGGCGGCCCGGGACAGTGACGGGATAGCGCTTCGCCGCGCCACGCGTTAGAAATCCGGCCCATGAACGATCCCTATGAAGGCCTGGGCGGCAAGCCCTTGTCGCGTTTTCGCATCATCGGTTTTGTGATTTTTGCGCTCTTGATGCTGGGCTTCTATGCCTACACGACTCCCGGCAATATCGCGCATGCTTATATCACCGGCCAATGCTTCAAGCGGCCGCTGCCCGATCCCTGCCGCTTCGGCGCGCGACGCGTGGTCGTTCCGCCCGAACTCTTGAACGGCACCGCGCCGCGTTAAAAGCGCTCATGCCTTGATGTGGCGCTCGGCAAAATAGCGGATGAGCCGGTCAGGCTCGGGCCTGTCCGCCACCAGCGCCAGATAAGTGTCGGGACGCAGAAGATAAAGCGCATCCTTCTTCAAACCCGCGGCGGCATATTCCTCGCGCCACGAAAAGACGTGCAGGGGAATGCTGCCGGTCTTGAACCAGGCGCGCAGCTCCGCGCCCGCATCGCCATAGACATGTCCCTGCCAGGTGATGTCGGCGAGCGGCGCATAATTGTCGAGGCCCGCGGCAACCGCCCAGGGCAGCCGGTCGCCGCCTTC
>DATKPL010000013.1:0-2874 GCA_035524155.1 Rhizomicrobium sp. | reverse complement strand
GCAGGCGGGGGAGGTGGCCGTAGCACCGCTCAGGTGCGAAGGCCGGAGGGGGTAACGTTAAAGACTAAATTTCAGACCGACTGAAAGGTTATTGCTCGTGTTGCCGATGCCGGAGAGGTTGGCGACATTGGCGTCATGGGCATTCTGATAGCGATATTCGGTGAAGAGGCTCATATTGTGCGAAACTGGATATTCCAATCCGCCCAGAACCTGCCAGCCCAGCACCGTGGACGACGCACTGATCGGGCCTCCCACATGGTCGTTTACCGCGCCAAGGCCTGCGCCGCCATAAAGGCGCACCGGCCAACCCGGATTGAAGTGATAGATCAGGTCGCCCATGAAACTCGACGAGGCGAAATTGGCCGAAGGCAGGATCGCGGAATTCTTGTAGTTGGAGGCGTTCCAGAACGTGTCGGCCTCGATCGACCAGCCCTGCATCGGCAGGAGATTGTCCAATCCGTAACCGAAGCGGGCGCCGAAATTGTAGCCGGTGTGCATGTCGTTGCGCACCCCGCCCGCCATCAGCGCCGGATCGAAGGTCCAGCCGCCGAGAATCGAAGCATACATGGAATCGCCCTGGTCGATCGGTTGAGCCTGGGCAGCGCCGGCGCAAAGACACAATGCGGCGGCGGTCGCAAACAAATATTTTTTCATCAAACAGTCCCTTGTTGCAGCTCCCCGCCCGCAACTTCCAACGCGCGGGAGGCCGATCGGCGTCGTGCGCGAATGCGAAAGTGATCGCGCCGCAACAAGCGGTAACAAGATGAATTTATCAGCAGGCGGAATTATTCATCCGTCCACTGTGGAACCAAATCGAACTGAATTTTTGTTCAGCCGGCCACCGCCAGAGTGAGCCGGCGCCCGCCGCGATCCACCACCAGGTCCCAGTGATCGCTGCCGTTCATCGCGCGGGTGAGATCCTCGACGCGATTGATGGATGCGCCGTTCACGCTTTTCACGATGTCGCCCGGCTGAAAGCCGTAATTGCCGGAATAGGATTGCGGATTGACGGAAACGATCGCCACGCCCTTGGCGAGCAGGTCCATTTGCAGATCCAGCGCTGCCGCAGGGGAAAGATTCTCGATCCTTGCGCCGGCCAGCGGATTGCGGCCCGAAATCGTGGTGACGTCCCGCGCCGGCGTCTCCGGCGGCAGGGAGAGAACCACATTCACGTCGCGCGCATTCTTGCCGGCCTCCACATGCAGCTTCACGCTTTCGCCCGGCTTGTGGGTGGCAATGCGATAATTCAGCGCCTGCATGTCGTCCACATCCGCGCCATCTACCGCCTGCACCACCTCGCCCGATTTCACGCCGGCATTGGCAAGCGGGCCGCCTGGGTAAATATCCTTCACCAGCACGCCACCAGGCCGCGCCAGACCCAAGCTTTCCGCAATATCACTGGTCACGGGCTGGCCGGTGGCGCCGATCCAGGCCAGCTTGACGCCGCCGCCACCTTCGACGCCTTCCACCACGCGGCGCGCCAGATTGGAGGGAATGGCGAAGCCGATGCCGATATTGCCGCCCGAGCGCGAATAGATCGCGGTGTTGATGCCGGCAAGCTTGCCGTCAGTGGTCACCAGCGCGCCTCCCGAATTGCCGGGATTGATGGCCGCGTCGGTCTGGATGAAGAACTGGTAGTCATTGGCCGAGCCCTGGCTGCGCGCCAGCGCCGAGACGATGCCCATGGTGACGGTCTGGCCCACGCCGAAGGGATCGCCGATCGCCAGCACCAGATCGCCCACCTGCACCTGATCGCTGTCGCCAAAGGGCACAGTGGGAAGCCGTTCGCCCTTGGTGTCGATCTTGAGTACGGCGAGGTCGGTCCTGGGATCGGCCAGCAGCACCTTGGCCTTGAATTCGCGCTTGTCGTTCAGCGCCACCACGATGTCGGTGCCGCCCGACACCACATGGTTGTTGGTGACGATCAGCCCGTCGGCGCGCACGATCACGCCCGAACCCAGCGACTGCTGCACGCGCTGGCGCATTTCGGGCGTGGCGCCGAAGAATTGCGAGAAAAAGGGATCGTTGAAGAAAGGATTGACCTGAACCTGGGTCACGGAGCGGGCATAGACATTCACCACGGCCGGCGCGACGCGTTTCACCAGCGGCGCGAAGGTGAGATGGATCTGGTCCATCGAGGATGGCTGTACCTCGCTGCGCGAGGGCTGAGGCGCCAGTTTGAGCGGCTGGGACGTATTCAGGGCGGGCTTTGCGGCCGGTGCCTGGCCGGCGCCGGGAAGCGCCCAGAAAGCGAGAGCGGCAACGGCGGCGACGCCGGCAATGGCAAAAGAAACGATTTTCATGACATCAACTTTCATGGCCAAGCTGGCCGAACTCTAAAAAAACAATGCGCCAAGAAAAAGGGCGGCATTGCTGCCGCCCCCTGTCCCCTGAACTTCGTCGGACGCGGAAACTTATTCCGCTGCTTCATCCGCCACTTCGACGGGGCCGGAATCCTTGCCCTTGGCGTCCACATCGCGGTCCACGAACTCGATAATCGCCATGGCGGCATTGTCGCCGTGGCGGAAACCGGCCTTCAGCACGCGGGTATAGCCGCCGGGACGGCCGGCATAGCGCGGGCCGATCACGTCGAACAGCTTGGTCACCTGGGCCTCGTCCTTGATCTGGGCGAGCGCCTGGCGGCGGGCATGAAGGTCCTTGGCACCGCGGCGCGAGAGCGTCACCAGCTTCTCGATCACGGGGCGAAGATCCTTGGCCTTGGGCAGCGTGGTCTTGATCTGCTCGTGCTTGATCAGCGCCGCGGTCATGTTGGCGAACATGGCCTCGCGATGGGCGGTGGTGCGGCCGAGCTTGCGGCCTTGGTTGCGATGGCGCATTTTTTAGCTCCCGTCATCCCGGCCGCGCGAAGCGCAG
>DATKPL010000012.1:0-7789 GCA_035524155.1 Rhizomicrobium sp. | reverse complement strand
CGACAAGGGCCGCGGCCCCGTCGCCACCGTCCTGGTGCAGCGTGGAACGCTTAAAGTCGGTGACATCGTGGTGGCCGGTTCCGAATGGGGCCGGGTGCGCCTGCTTCAGAACGATCGCGGCGAAACCGTGAAAGACGCCGGGCCTTCCGTGCCGGTCGAAGTGCTGGGCCTGTCGGCGGCGCCGGAAGCGGGCGATGAAATGGTGGTGGTGGAATCCGAGGCGCGCGCCCGCGAAGTTGCGGAATATCGCGGCCGCAAGCGCCGCGAGGCGCGCCAGGCTTCGTCTTCGCGCCAGACCTTGGATCAACTGCTCAAGACCCGCGAAGCGGGCGAGAAGCGGCTGTTGCCATTGGTTCTGAAATCCGACGTGCAAGGCTCGGTCGAAGCGATCCAGGGTGCGCTGGCCAAGCTCGGCACCGACGAGGTGGGCGCGCAGATCCTGCAGGCCGGCGTCGGCGGCATCACCGAAAGCGACATCATCCTGGCGCATGCGAGCGGAGCCGGCGTGATCGGCTTCAATGTCCGCGCCAATGCGCAAGCGCGCGAGCGCGCCAAGCGTGACGGCGTCGAGATCCGTTATTACAACATCATCTATAACGTCGTGGATGACGTGAAGGCGGCGTTGTCCGGCCTGCTTGCGCCCGAAACACGCGAGAAATTCTTAGGCAATGCCGAGATCCTGGAAGTCTTCACCATCTCCAAGGTGGGCAAGGTCGCTGGCTGCCGCGTCACCGAGGGTTCGGTCAAGCGCGGCGCCAAGGTGCGCCTGATCCGCGACAATGTGGTGATCCATGAAGGCGAGCTTTCCACCTTGAAGCGCTTCAAGGACGAAGTGCGCGAAGTGCAGTCGGGCCAGGAATGCGGCATGGCCTTCGCCAATTATCAGGACATCCAAAAAGGCGATGTGATCGAGTGTTTCGAGGTCGAAACCATCCAGCGCGCCCTGTAGAATCTGTCATCCCGGCCAGCGAGCGAAGCGAAGCGCGAGCCGGGACCCAATAACAAATTCGCTCAGGTTCAATCCCTGGATTCCCGCTTTCGCGGGAATGACAAGAGAGTGAGATGTCCAGGAACCGTTCTCCCCGCGGCGGCGGCCGCAACAGCTTTCATCACGCGCGGCGTGATCAGGGCCCCTCGCAGCGCCAGCTGCGCGTGGGCGAAATGCTGCGCCACGCGCTGGCCGAGATTCTGAGCCGGAACGAAATTCGCGATCCCGATCTCGATGGCGTTTCGGTCACCATCACCCAGGTCAAACCATCACCGGACATGCGCTATGCCACGGTCTATTGCGCGCCCTTGGGTGGCCAGAATGCCGGACCGATCATAGCCGCGCTCAACCGCCACAAGGGATTCCTGCGTGGCCAGATGGGGCACATGATCGCGACCAAATTCACGCCCGATCTGCGCTTCCTGGAAGATCAGTCTTTTGCGGAAGCCGAGAAGATCGAGAATCTTCTCAAATCGCCCCAGGTCCAGCGCGATCTTGTTTCATCTGAGCCCAACGAATCCGACGATGAGTAGGAAACCTCCGGCCTTCTTCCCCGCCCTAGCGACAGCGTGGGGCGCGAACACGGAGTCATGGCCAAAGGCTTCGATACTTTTTGTCCTCTCAGATGGGGGCAAACATGAGTAAAAGAAAGAAAGGCCAACAAATCCATGGCTGGGTGATCCTCGACAAGCCGTCGGGGATGACGTCGACGCAGGCCGTGGCGGCGGTGCGCCGCATCTTCGATGCGCAGAAAGCCGGTCATGCCGGTACGCTCGATCCGTTGGCCACCGGCATCCTGGCGATTGCCTTGGGCGAAGCCACCAAAACCGTGCCCTTTGTCCAGGAGGCGGCCAAGATCTATCGCTTCACCGCCCAGTGGGGCGAAGCGCGCGACACCGACGACACCGAAGGCAAGGTCACTGGCACCTCGGGCGTCCGCCCCAGCCGCGAGGCGATTCTGACCATGCTGCCCCGTTTCACCGGCGCCCTGTCCCAGGTCCCTCCGGCCTATTCCGCCATCAAGGTGGGGGGCGAGCGGGCCTATGACCTGGCCCGGGAGGGGGAAGAAGTCACCCTGGAACCCCGCCAAGTCCGGGTTTACGAAGCCCGGCTCCTGAGCGCCGAGCCGGACCGGGCAACCTTCGAAATCCTTTGCGGCAAAGGGACTTACGTCCGTTCCTGGGTGCGCGATATTGCCCAGGCCTTGGGCACTTTTGGCCATGTGGCGGAACTCCGCCGCACCCGCCTCGGCCCCTTCCAGGAAAAAGAGGCGGTCAGGCTGGAAACGCTAACCCCTTTTATGCATAGTCCCGCCGCTTTTGCGTATCTCAAGCCTCTTTCGACCGCGCTGGACGGCATCCCGGCACTGGCCGTGACGGGCAGCGATACGGTCCGCATCCGAAGCGGCAACCCCATCCTCATCCGCGCGAACATGTTCGCCCGCATGGAAGAAGGTTTTGCCGGCGAGGGCGGGCTTCAGGGGCGCGTGGTCTTCCTTCGGGATCAGGCCGAGGCGCCCGTGGCATTGGCCGAAATCGCCGATGGCGAGCTTCGCCCTTTCCGTGTCTTCCAACTTTAAGGAACCGATGACCGATGATTACGCCTGAACGCAAAAAAGAACTTATCGCCGAATATGCGACCAAGAAGGGCGACACCGGCTCGCCGGAAGTCCAGGTCGCTATCCTCTCCGAGCGCATCGCCAACTTGACCGAGCACTTCAAGAACCATGTGAAGGACAATCATTCCCGCCGGGGCATGATCAAGATGGTGTCGGAACGGCGCGGCCTGCTCGACTATGTCAAGCGCACGGATGCCAAGCGGTACGAGGCGCTGATCACGCGCCTGGGCCTGCGCCGCTGAGTTCGCAATTACCAGAATTGGCGTGGTCCGGATGCCATGGATGCTCCGGGCCCGCTTTTGCTTTTGTAGGGGATGAGCCTCTCCAAAGGCTGGTCCCATAGGGGGACCATGACGACTCCCATCCGCGATCCGGCGATGGGCCATGACGAAAGAAACCAAAATGTTCGACGTACAGAAAGTCAGCTTCGAATGGGGCGGCCGCACGCTTACCCTCGAGACCGGAAAAATCGCGCGCCAGGCCGATGGCGCGGTGCTCGCCACCTATGGCGAGACCATTGTGCTCGCCACCGTGGTGGGCGCGCCCAATCCCAAGGAAGGCGTGGATTTCTTCCCGCTGACCGTCAATTACCAGGAACGCTATTACGCCGCGGGCAAGATTCCCGGCGGCTATTTCAAGCGCGAGCGCGCGCCGACCGAGCGCGAAACCCTGATCTCGCGCCTGATCGACCGTCCCATCCGTCCGCTCTTCGCCGACGGCTATCGCAATGAGACGTTGGTGGTGGCGCAGGTTCTCTCCCACGATCTGGAGAATGATCCCGATATCGTCGCCATGGTAGCGGTGTCCGCCGCGCTCACCATTTCGGGCATTCCCTTCATGGGCCCGATCGGGGCTGCGCGCGTGGGCTATATCAACGGCGAATATGTGCTCAATCCGCTGATCGACACCTACCCGGAATCCAAGCTCGATCTCGTCGTCGCGGGCACCCGCGACGCCGTGATGATGGTGGAATCTGAAGCCCAGGAATTGTCGGAAGAGGTGATGCTGGGTGCGGTGGTGTTCGGCCATCAGCAGATGCAGACCGCCATCGACGGCATCATCCAACTGGCCGAGAAAGCCGCCAAGGACCCGCGCCCGGTGCCGGAAGACATGCATGGCGCGGTCCGCGAACGCCTCAAGGCCGCGGCCACGCCCGGACTTTCCAAGGCGTTCCAGATCGCCGACAAGCATAAGCGTCGCGATGCCATCTCGGCCGAGCGCAAAAGCCTCGCGGAAAATTTCGTGGGCGAAGGCGAAGGCAAGGTTGCCGCCAACACTTTTTCCGGCCTGATGCACGACGTGGAAGCCCATGTGATGCGCAACGCCGTGCTGGACACCAAGAAGCGCGTCGATGGCCGCGATTTGGTTACCGTGCGCCCCATCGTGGCGGAAGTGGGCGTGCTGCCGCGCACCCACGGCTCGTCGCTCTTCACCCGCGGCGAAACCCAGGCGCTGGTCGTCACCACCCTGGGCACCGCGGAAGACGAGCAATTCGTCGACAGTTTGGAAGGCACCAGCAAGCAGACCTTCATGCTGCACTATAATTTTCCGCCCTATTCGGTGGGCGAGACGGGCCGCATGGGTTCGCCGGGCCGCCGTGAAATCGGCCATGGCAAGCTCGCCTGGCGCGCCATCCATCCCATGCTGCCGGCGAAGGAAAGCTTCCCCTACACCATCCGCGTGGTGTCGGAGATCACCGAGTCCAATGGTTCGTCCTCGATGGCGACGGTGTGTGGCACGTCGCTGGCCTTGATGGATGCGGGCGTTCCGATTGCCAAGCCCATCGCGGGCATCGCCATGGGCCTGATCCTGGAAGGCACGCGTTATGTGGTCCTGTCGGACATCCTGGGCGATGAAGATCATCTGGGCGACATGGACTTCAAGGTCGCCGGCACCGCCGATGGCGTCACCAGCCTTCAGATGGACATCAAGATCGCCGGCATCACGCAGGAGATCATGAAGGTCGCCCTGGAACAGGCCAAGGGCGGGCGCATGCACATCCTGGGCGAGATGGACAAGGCCATCCATGGCGCCCGCGCCGAGCTGGGCGAACATGCGCCCCGCATCGAGCAGATCAAGATCCCCACCGACAAGATCCGCGATGTGATCGGCACCGGTGGCAAGGTGATCCGCGAGATCGTTGAAAAGACCGGCGCCAAGATCAACATCGAGGATGACGGCACGGTGAAGATCGCCTCGGCCGACGGCGAATCCATCAAGGCGGCGTTGAAATGGATCCGTTCGCTCACCGCCGAACCGGAAGTGGGCGAAATCTATGACGGCAAGATCGTCAAGGTGATGGATTTCGGCGCCTTCGTGAACTTCTTCGGTCCCAAGGATGGTTTGGTCCATGTCAGCGAATTGGCGGCCCAGCGGGTGGCCAAGCCGTCGGACGTGGTCAAGGAAGGCCAGGCCGTGAAAGTGAAGCTGTTGGGCTTTGACGATCGCGGCAAGGTACGCCTTTCCATGAAGCAGGTGGATCAGGCGACCGGTGAGGATTTGTCGAAGAAGCAAAAGGCCGACGCGCCGCAAGCCTGATCTGAAGGCTTAAGAACTTCGCCGCACGCTCTGGCTTTCTTCCCCCGCATGGCGAAGCCATTGGCGGGGGAAGATGTCTTGCGAGGGTTTATCCTGAGCAAGACAGATGGGGGCAATTGAGCGGGCGTTTTTCTTTTGCCAGTGAAGCATTCGTCGCGTTAGGTTTTGTCCGCTTTTCGACGAGGTTTTAAGCGTTTTGACGATCCTGATGCGGCTCATCGCCCTGATCATGATTGCGACCGCATTGGTGCTGTTGGGCGCCGACGCGCTCACCTCGCTGGAGCGCGGCGGTGAGATCACGGTCCGCTCATTCGGCGCGGTCTGGGCGGCGCTTAACCCCGCGTCCCTGGAGCGGTTCAAGGACTGGGTGCAGCATGTCTTGCCCTTCATGGCGCAGGGGGTTTATTCCGCGCTGACCATTCCCGGTTGGGGCTTGATTGGCGTGGTCGGCGTTCTGATTGCCTTCATCTTCGGCCGTCGTCCCGGCCCGGAATAAGCGCGGCTATCTGTTCTTCCCCGGAACCCAAAGCACATCGCCCATGCCTTGATTGTTGGCAGCGCGCGCCATCACGAACAGATGGTCTGACAGCCGGTTGATATATTGCACCAGGGCCGGGTTGAGCTTCTCTTTGGCGGCCAGCGCCACCACCGTGCGTTCGGCGCGGCGCGCAATCGCGCGAGCCACATGCAGATGTGCGGCCAGCGCTGTACCGCCCGGCAGCACGAACGAGGTGAGCGGCGAAAGCCCCTCATTCATGGCGTCGATTTCCCGCTCCAGCCGCTCGACCTGAACCGGCACGATCCGAAGATCGCCGGCGCTTTCGCCCGGCATGCTAAGATCGGCGCCCAGATCGAACAGATCGTTCTGGATACGGGCCAGCATCGCATCCATATCGCCCTCCGCATCCAGCCGCGCCACGCCGATGGCGCTGGAGGTTTCATCCACAGCGCCGATGGCCTCGATGCGGGGCGAGGCTTTGCCCACGCGGCTTGCATCGGTGAGGCCGGTCTCCCCCAAATCCCCCGTTTTTGTGTAGATTTTATTGAGTTTTACCATCGCACCGGTCCCGCAGATCGCACGGCAAGCTATCCTCTTGCGGGGCAAATCTTAAGGACTATGATCCGGCCCGCCCAGCCAAATAGCCAGCCAAATAGAGAGTCTCATGCCGGTGGAAGTGCCCGAAATCATTGAAGTCGATTCCACCCGCGTGGCCTGTGACGGCATCGGCGGCGGCCTGGGCCATCCGCGCGTCTATCTGGAAATGGGTGACGAGACTTTCGTCGAATGCCCCTATTGCGACCGCCGTTTTGTGCTGCGCGACGGCGCCCAGGGTCACCATTGAGTCTGAAGAAGGGCGATCACCTCTATCTGGTGGATGGTTCGGGCTATCTGTTCCGTGCCTATCACGCCTTGCCGCCACTCACCCGCAAATCCGACGGTCTGCCCACTGGGGCGGTCTCGGGCTATTGCAACATGTTGTGGAAGCTGCTGGAAGACATGAAGGCGGGCGATGCGCCCAGCCATCTGGCCGTGATCTTCGACGCCAGCGAGCGGACCTTCCGCAATGAGATCTACAAGGAATACAAGGCGCACCGCCCGCCCGCGCCGGAAGACCTGATTCCGCAATTTCCCCTGGTGCGCGAAGCCACCCGCGCCTTCGGCGTATCCTGTATCGAGATGGCGGGTTACGAAGCGGACGATCTGATCGCCACCTATGCCCGCATGGCGCGCGAAGCCGGTGCGCGCTGCACCATCGTTTCCTCCGACAAGGATCTGATGCAGCTGGTGGTGGACGGCAAGGTCGAACTGTTTGACACCATGAAGAACAAGCGCATCGCCTCCGCCGAGGTGATGGAGAAATTTGGCGTCGCCCCGAACAAGGTGGTGGATGTGCAGGCGCTGGCCGGTGATTCCACCGACAATGTGCCCGGTGTGCGCGGCATCGGCATCAAGACCGCCGCCGAACTGATCGGCCAATATGGCGATCTTGAAACTCTCCTGAAGCGCGCAGGCGAGATCAAGCAGAACAAGCGGCGCGAGACCATTCTGGAGAATGCGGAGAATGCCCGCATCTCGCTCAAGCTGGTGACCCTGGAAGACAAGGTCCCGGTCAAGGAAAAGCCCGACGAATTCGCTGTGCGTCAGCCCGATACCAAGGAATTGATCGGCTTCCTCAAGGCAATGGAATTCGGCGCCATCATCAAGCGGGTGGCGGCACGCTTCGAACTCGAGGATGTCGAGTTGATCGCCACCGACCGCGCCGTGGCCAATGTGCCTACGCCCAAGATCGAATTGCCAGCGCCAGCGCCGCAAGCCCCTACAGACGATGCCGCCATCCGCGCGCCCATCGACCACAAAGCCTATGTCACCGTGACCACGGCGAAAGAGCTGGAAGCCTGGGTGGCGCGGGCATGCACCAAAGGCGTCATCTGCGTGGACACGGAATCCACCTCGCTTGATCCCATGCAGGCGGTGTTGTGTGGCATCGCGCTGGCGGTCGCGCCGGGCGAGGCCTGCTACATCCCCTGCGGCCATCGCCCCGGCGATGTCCTGGCGCTGGGCGGCGAGATCGTGCAGATTCGCGAAGCTGATGCGCTGAAGATATTGAAACCGCTGCTGGAAGATCCCGCGGTTCTAAAGGTCG
>DATKPL010000011.1:0-4850 GCA_035524155.1 Rhizomicrobium sp. | reverse complement strand
GCACCATCCGCCGCCATCCCGACCTGCCCTGGATCAAGGGTGCGGAAGATGTGATGAGCCAGGCCGCCGCCTCATACGATTTGCTGGAAAGCGCGGCGCGCATGGTCGAGCCAGGCGGCCTCTTGGTCTTTGCCGTCTGCTCATTGGAGCAGGAGGAAGGCGAAGAACAGGTCGCCGCGTTCTTATCGGGTCACCGCGAATTCCGGCACGAGCCGGCCACACCGAGCGATGTCTTCGGCCATGGCGAATGGATCACGCCGCAACGCGATCTGCGCACCCTGCCCTGTCACCTCAAGGATCGAGGCGGCATGGACGGCTTTTATGCTGCAAAATTGCGGCGTTTATAGACGGCCGAGCGCGTAAGCGATCGCCAGATAAATCTTGCCGGTATCAGCCGAGAGAATCGACGACGTGAGAAGCCCGCCGCCGTCACCTTCGCGGGCGCGCGCCAGAAGCGCCTCGAACTCGGCCATATAGGCATTGGCGGAGGCGTGGAAATTCTCGTCCTCGCGATAAAGCGCGGTGATGCGGTCGATGGCTTCATTGTCGATGGCATTGGCGAGATTGCGCGCGAACACGGCACGGTCACCGGCAAGATAGCGTTTCCAGTCCTCGCTGCTCGGCAAGGCGTCCAGGCTGATCGCTTCCAGATCCACGGCCATGTCGGCCAGCGCCACCTGCAACGCGCCCATCGCCGCGGCGCTGCCTTGCGAAAGTTCGCGGCCCGCGGATTCGCTGTTTTCCACCGCCGCCAGCAACGTCTTCATTTCCCAGCCCTTGGTCTCGCTTTTGCCGCGAAGATCGGGGCTGCGCTTGGGCCGCTGGGTGAGTTTGCGCGCGAGGCCCTTAAGCCCTTCCGGCTCGGGCGGCGTTTCCGGTGTCGGTGTGGCGGCTGGCTGCGGCGGGGCCGTGCGCACGCCCTGAGCGTTGCGGGCATGGATGGTGGAAAGCGTGCGGGCGGACAGATCCAGCATCTGATCGGTCTCGGCCTGCACCATCTGGCGGATGCGCTGCGCCTCGCCCTGTACCACTGTGGGCAACCGCGAAACATGGCGTTCCACTTCCTCGATCGTGCGCGCGAGCAGACTGCGAATTTGCGTCGCTTCCGCGCTCATTTCGCCGGCCGCGCGCAGCAGGCGTTCGCATTCCGCCATCGCTTCGCCCACCAGGCTTCTGGCATCCTGCTTGGCCTGGGCGGCGCTTTCGCCGATCAAGGTCTGGGCGCCGGTGCCGGCATCGCGCAGGCCCGCGACCAGGCCGGTGAGCACACTGGCGGCCGCTTCGGACGTCTCTTTCAAACGCTCCGCCTCGCGCGCGAACGCGCCGGTGAGCTGCGAGGCGCGATTGGCGGCATTGGCCATGATGAGTTCCAGATGGCGTTCGGCATCGCCCGTCACGGTCTCGAACCGCTTGGCTTCGCCGCCAAGCGCGCCGATCGCCGATTCCATGCCCGCGCGCTGCTGCGACAGCGCGGATTCGAACACGGCGCTGTCTTCCTTGAGCTTGGCCAGCATCTCGGTCATGGCGGTGCGATGCTTTTCCTGCCGCGCCAGCACGAATTCCGCGCGCGCCAGGGCCGCATCGGAGACCGACTCGATTTTCTTGGCGTGGCTGTCGAGCTCGACCGCGGCATTGTGCGGCGCTTCGGCGGCGGCATGGGCGGCGGCGCGGAAACCGGCCGCCTGCACGTCCAGCGATTGCGCCGCCATCTTGAGCGAGCCCTCGGCGGTTTCGATGGCGCTTTTCAACTGCGCCACGCGACCGGCCACCGCTTCGGTGGAACGCGACGCCGACTCGTAAAGATGATCGGCCACCGATTCCAACCGCTGGCCTTCCTGGATCAGGCGCGCGGCAATCGCCTCGCCGCGCACTTCGGCGCGCGCGCCCGCTTCTTCCAGCGCGGCGATCTGGTTTTCCAGCGCCGTTTCCAGGGCGCGCAGCCGTCCGAAGGCGCCATCGAGGCCCGCGTTGAGCGCATCGATCTCGCGGCGCACCGAACGGCCCAGCCGCGCGGCGGTGCTGGATGCCCGCTCGTCCACGGTGAAAAGCTGTTCGGCCGAACCTTGCAGTGCCTCGGCGGTCCGGCCCATGCGATGGGCAAAGGTCATCGCCGCACCCACCGCCACGAACAAAAGCGGCGGCAGCAGGATCGCCGCCGCAAACAAAGCCATCTGCTGGAGCGGCAGCGCCAGAAGGCCCTTTTGCCCGAAATAGCCCCAGAGATAAGCGCCCCAGATTCCCACCCAGAAGGCGGATGCCGCCGAGACAAAAAAGAACGCGACCAGCCCGTAGCGGTCATGGGCGGGGCGTTTGGGCAGGGCACGCGCCTCGGTCCGCAGGGGCGCTTCCTCGGCGCCCGGCTGGGCCGACTCCAGGATAACTGGCTGATTTCGTTCGAAATTCCGTACCATTGGCCGGCCGCGCCCTAGCTCCCGCCAAGGATAATGGAAAGGGGTGGTTGCGGGAAGGCTAACCCCGGCCCAGTCCATGGGCTTTAACCGGGTTTTAGCCATAACGGGCCGAAAGTTCCCGCCCGCCCCCGAGTTGATTGAGTCCATGGGCCAGACCGCGATCGATCTTGAGCATCTCGCCCGCTACACCGGCGGCGAGAAGGCGTTGAACAGCGAAGTGTTGCAACTGTTCGACGGCCAGGTCAGCGCCATGGTGGCCGAGCTTCACACCGTCCTGGCGGCCCGCGACGCCAAGCGCTGGCGGGAAGTCGCCCATACCATCAAGGGCGCGGCGCGCGGCGTTGGCGCCTTTGCCATGGGCGATCTGGCGGCGTCGGCCGAGCCGATCAGTCCCAGCGACGCCTTGGCGGCGAAGGACGTGATTGCGAAATTGGAGCACGAAGCGCAGACCGTGCACGCCTTTATCGATGCCTATTTGGCGGCTTGAAAATCCAGTTCCGCGCCCATATAACCACCGCGCTTTCCCCAACCATTCCATGCATTTAGGTGTGAATAGCCTTGAGCGCGCCGATTGAGACAGACGTAGCCATTATCGGCGCGGGCCCCATCGGCCTGTTCGCGGTGTTCGAGTTGGGGCTGCTCGATCTCAAATGCCATCTGGTGGACATTCTGGATCGCGCGGGCGGCCAATGCACCGAGCTTTATCCGGAAAAACCCATTTATGACATTCCGGGCCTGCCCATCGTCACCGGCCAGGAATTGACCAATCGCCTGCTGGAACAGGTGAAGCCGTTCGCCCCGCAATTCCATTTCGGCGAGATGGCGACGTCGCTGGAAAAGCTTTCCGACGGACGCTGGAAACTCACCACCGATGCCGGCACGCAATTGATCGCGCCGGTGGTGGTGATCGCGGCCGGCGCGGGCAGCTTTGTGCCCAAGCGGCCGCCGCTTGCCGGCATCGAGCAATATGAACAGGCCGGCGACGGCGTGGGCGTGCATTATGCCGTGCGCAAGATGGAGACGTTCCGCGGCAAGAATATCCTGATCGCCGGCGGCGGCGATTCCGCGCTGGATTGGACCATCAACCTGGCGCCCTTGGCCAAGAGCCTCACCCTGGTTCATCACCGCGACGGCTTCCGCGCCGCCCAGCACAGCGTCAACCAGATGCGCGAATTGGAAGCATCTGGCAAAGTCAAATTCCATGTCGCCAGCGTGAAAGCGCTGCATGGCGCGCCGGGCAAGCTTTCGGGCGTGACCTTGGCCGGCGCCGACAAGAAGGAATGGCAACTGGATTGCGACACCTTCCTGCCCTTCTTCGGTCTTACCATCAAGCTCGGTCCGATCGCCGAATTCGGCATCAATCTGCATGAGAATCTGATCCCGGTGGATACGGCGCGGTTCGAAAGCCAGACGCCGGGGATCTTCGCCATCGGCGACATCAATACCTATCCCGGCAAGCTGAAGCTGATATTGTCGGGCTTCCATGAAGCGGCGCTGATGGCTCAGGCCGCGTTCCACATCGCCAGGCCGAACGAGAAATTGCGCTTCCAATACACAACCTCCTCGTCCAACCTGCAGAAGAAACTGGGTGTTGCGTGAAGATTATTGCGATCGACCGCCAGGGCAAGGAACACACGCTGGAAGGCCGCGACGGCTGGAGCGTGATGGAGATTCTGCGCGATGGCGGGTTGGACATCGCGGCGGAATGCGGCGGGGCCTGCGCCTGCGCCACCTGCCATGTCTATGTGAATGACGGCTGGCTGGAAAAGCTGCCGCCGCGCTCGGACGGTGAAACCGATATGCTGGACATGGCGTTAGCTGTCGAGCCCAATTCGCGCCTTTCCTGCCAGATCGTGTGCAGCGAGGCGCTGGACGGCCTCAAGGTGACCGTAGCGCCGGAGTAGAATGGATGGCATGGACGCGAGGAGCGGTGGTTGTGTTGATTGCCCTCGCTGCCTGTTCGCCCGCGCCCAAGGAAGCCGCGCCGCCTGCCGTCAAGACGGCATCGATCTCCGAGACCGGCGGCCACACACCCTTTCCCGCAGGCGGCTATCGCCCCGGCATCTATCTGTTTCACGGCTATCGCTGCGGCACCGACTGCCTGCTGCATCAAAAGGGCTATCAATGGGGTTCGCAGCACAAGATCGTCGATCCCAAGGATTGCCAGGGGACATCGGAAGAATTCATTGAAGGCTGCCTGGCATTCGCAGGCGTCGACGGCCCGCTTGGCGAGCGCGACTTCGATGTGAGCTTTCCGCATATGAGCGGCATCAACTAGCGGATGTGGCGACTCGCCAGTCTCAAAATTTCTCATTAGTGTTCGCCCCGGTCGGGGGCATATGACAGTCGCACACGTATACACGGTTGCGTTTCAAGGCCTCGAAGTGCACGGGAGCATCGGCCAGCGCGAAGCGCGGCCGGCCATGCGACCAAAAATAA
>DATKPL010000010.1:0-3673 GCA_035524155.1 Rhizomicrobium sp. | reverse complement strand
TCGCCGCTATCTCTATTTCGCCCAGAAAGCCGATGTCGAAGGCCATAACGACGTCGCCACCGTCTTCCGTTCCACCGCCGAAGGCGAGACCGGCCACGCGCACGGGCATCTGGAGTATCTGGAAGAAGTGGGCGATCCTGCCACCGGTGAGCCGATCGGTCCGACCGACGCCAATCTGAAAGCATCCATCGCCGGCGAGACCCACGAATACACCGACATGTATCCCGGCATGGCCAGGACCGCGCGCCAGGAAGGCTTCGAGGAAATCGCCGACTGGTTCGAGACTTTGGCCAAGGCCGAGAAGAGCCATGCCGGCCGTTTTCAGAAGGCACTCGACACTCTGGGTAAGTAATCCCCTGCCTTTGCTCGCTCGAGAGCGAGGCTCACGGCACCTCCCCCTTCCATGCGCTCCGCGCAGAAGGGGGAGAAGGGGCTAAGCCCTGGCGCACCACTCCGGAGCAACGATGACAGGCGAAGGCAGTCTCGACGCGCCCACCCGCGAGATCATCCGCTGGCAGGATCCGGATTTCACCGATCCGGTGAAGCTGGACGCCGAGATGCGGCGCATTTTCGACATCTGTCATGGCTGCCGGCGCTGCTTCAACCTTTGCGATTCCTTTCCCCGCCTGTTCGATCTGATCGACAGCAATCCCACCGAAGACGTGGAAGGCGTGAAATCGGAAGATTTCGCCTCGGTGGTCGAAGCCTGCACGCTTTGCGACATGTGCTTCATGACCAAATGCCCGTATGTGCCGCCGCATCCCTTCAATGTGGATTTCCCGCATTTGCTTCTGCGCTATCGCGCCACCGAAGCGAAGCACGGCAAAAAGGATTTCACGCAGAGCCAGCTGGCCGAGATGGACCGCAACGGCACCTTTGCGCGCTTCGCTTCGCCCTTGATCAACTGGGCGTCGGACGCCTCCAACAAGCCGATGCGCACCGTGATGGAGAAAGTGGCCCATATCGATCCCAAGGCGACTTTGCCGAAATTCCACAGCCGCACCTTCGTATCCGGCGACCGCGCCGATCCCATCGTGCCCAACCGCCAAGCTCCCGCCTTCGGCAAGCGCAAGGCCGCGCTCTATGCCACCTGTTTCGTCAATTACAATCGCCCCATCACCGGCATGGCGGCGCGCAGCGTGCTAAATCACATTGGCGTCGAAACCATCGTTTCCTATCCCGGCTGCTGCGGCATGCCCTTCCTGGAGCAGGCCAATTTGGCTCGCGTGGCCGAGAATGCCGCCAAAGTCTCCAGGGAATTGGTGAAGCTGATCGATCAGGGCTACGACATCGTCGCGCTGACCGCATCCTGCGGGTTGATGCTGAAATTCGAGTGGGCGCTGATCTTGCCCGGCAATGACGACATCAAGCGCGTGGCCGACAACGTCTTCGACATCGACGAATATGTGGTCGACGTGGCGAAGAAAGAGGGCTTGCCGGACGGAATGATGCCTCTGCCCGAGGGCGTGACCGTGCATCTGGCCTGTCATGCCCGCGCCCAGAACATGGGCCCCAAGGCAGCCGAGATGCTGAAGCTGATCCCCGGCACGCCTGTGGACGTGATCGAGCGCTGTTCCGGCCATGGCGGCACTTTCGGCGTGGTCGAGCCCACCCATGACACGGCGGTGAAAGTGGGCCGTCCGGTGTTCCGTGCCGCCAACACGCAAAAACGCGGCCATATCGTTTCAGATTGTCCGCTGGCCGCGCAGCACATCGTTGCCCACACCGAAACCGGCGTGCATGAACCGGAGCATCCCATCCAGATCATCGCTCGCGCCTATGGACTGGAGATCTGAGATGCCCGTTGCTGCCCGCAAGATCACACCGGCCGATATCCTTTCTGATAGCGACTATGCCGCCAGGCGCAAGGCATTGCGCGGCGAAGCGATTGCCCTGAAGAGACATCGCCGGGTGGAAGTGGGGCCCTTCGCCACCTTCTATTTCGAGAATTACCAGACCATGTGGCTCCAGGTGATGGAGATGCTGCGCATCGAAAAAGGTGGCGCGGAGCAGGCATTGGGCGAGCTCGATGCCTACAATCCGCTGATCCCGCAGGGCGATGAACTGATCGCCACCTTGATGTTGGAGATCGAGGATGGCGCGCGCCGCAACGCCATGCTGCTGAAACTGGGCGGGATCGAAGAGGCCATCTTCATGGAGATCGGCGGCACGCGCATCGCCGCCACGCCCACCGAATATGACGCCCGCACCACGCCGGACGGCAAGACCTCATCCGTTCACTGGCTGCGTTTCAAGCTCACGCCGGATCAGATCGCGCGCTTCAAAAGTGAGCGCGTGGTGATCGGCATCGGCCATCCCAATTATGGCCATATGGCGGTGTTGAATGACGAAACCCGCGCCGCGCTGGCCAAAGACTTCACTTAAAGCTTGATCCGATCCTCGCAGATGTCGACATAGATCGCGGGCGTGAGTTTCTCATAGCGCCGTGTCGCCGGATCGTACCAATAAAGGGGATCGGTGATCTTGGCGGGATCGAAACCTTCCTTCACCAATTCGACCTTGCGCTGCTTGAAGGTGCCGGTCACTTCGATCTCGGGCTGCAGCCTTAGAAAGACCGGTCGGGCGAAAGGCGAGAGATGGCTCTCCAGCCGCTGCGCCAGTCCGGCGACGTCAAATGTGCCGTCCACCACCAGGGCCGCCATGCCGGCCCGCCCGTCCGCGCCCGGCACGCTCACGCCATAGACATTCACCTCGCGGATTCCCGGCACGGTCGTAAGCGCTTCGGCCACTTCGCTGGTGGCGACATTTTCGCCTTTCCAGCGGAAGGTGTCGCCGATGCGATCGACAAAATAGAAATAGCCATGTTCGTCTCGGCGCATCAGGTCGCCGGTGCGAAACCAGGCATCGCCTTTCTTGAAAACGTCATGAAGGATTTTCTTCTGCGTATCGGCGGCCTTGGTATAACCCTCGAAATCGCGGCCCGCGCGCTTGGAGATTTTTCCCAGTGCCTCGCCCGCTTCCTCAGGCCCGCATTCGATGCAAAGCCCGTCAGGACCGCGCACGGGAATTTCCAGCTCGACATCGAAGCGCACCACCCGGGCGGGCAGCAGAAATTCGATATACCACGGCACCCGGCCGACCGCGCCCACCGTGCCGTCGTAGTTGAGCATCGAGACATTGCCTTCAGTGGCGCCATAGAATTCCACGATGCGGGGAATGGCGAAGCGGTCCTGGAAACGCTTCCAGATTTCGGGGCGCAGTCCATTGCCGGTGATGGCGCGGACATGATGGTCGCGTTCATGGGCGGTGGGCGGTGCGTTCAACAGCCAGCGGCAAAGCTCGCCGATATAGGCGAACATGGTGGCGTCGTATTTGTGGATGTCGGACCAGAATTCATTCACCGAGAATTTGCGCTTGAGGATCACCGTGCCGCCGGTCATGAGCGCCATTCCAACCGCGCAGACGCCGCCCGTGGCATGATAAAGCGGCAGCGGATCATAGATGCGGTCGCTGGGCTTTGGTCCCAGCGCGCCGACAAAACCCGACATCATGAAAAGCATGCGTACATGGCTGAAATTGGCGGCCTTGGGCAGGCCGGTGGTGCCTGACGTATAGATAAAGAAAGCGCGGTCTTTGGCCCGCACATCCTTGCGTGGCTCTTCGCCCACCGGGGTAGGGGGTTGAATCGTCAAGGCTTGATCCAGATCGGCCA
>DATKPL010000009.1:0-3804 GCA_035524155.1 Rhizomicrobium sp. | reverse complement strand
ATGGCAAGTCGGCGACCTTCATGCCCAAGCCCGTCTATGGCGATAACGGCTCGGGCATGCATGTGCACCAGTCGATCTGGAAGGACGGCAAGCCGCTGTTCGCCGGTTCGGGCTATGCCGACCTGTCGGACACTTGCCTCTATTACATCGGCGGCATCATCAAGCACGCCAAGGCGCTCAACGCCTTCACCAACCCGCTTACCAACTCCTACAAGCGGCTGATCCCGGGCTTCGAAGCGCCGGTGCTTTTGGCCTACTCGTCGCGCAACCGCTCGGCGTCATGCCGCATCCCCTTCTCGCCCTCGCCCAAGGGCAAGCGCGTGGAAGTGCGCTTCCCCGATCCGGGTGCGAACCCCTACCTGGCCTATGCCGCGATGCTGATGGCGGGCCTGGACGGGATCGAGAACAAGATCCATCCCGGCGGTCCAATGGACAAAGACCTCTACGCGCTTCCGCCCGAAGAACTGGCGAAGGTGCCCCAGGTCTGCGGTTCCTTGCGCGAAGCCTTGGAGAATCTCGACAAGAACCGGGCCTTCCTCAAGAAGGGCGGCGTCTTCAGCGACGATTTCATCGACAGCTATATCGAGCTCAAGATGAACGAGGTCTATGCCTTCGAGCACACGCCTCATCCCGTCGAGTTCAAGATGTACTATTCGGTCTGACCGCAAATCAGGCGAAACGGAAGGGCGCGGCGCTTGCTGCGCCCTTTCTGTTTTCAGGCCACCGCGGAAGAATGCGGCGCGTTGCTGGGCAACGCCACGAATACCGCGCAACCCTGCTCCGGCTCGCTTTCGATCCAGGCGCGGCCGCCGTGAAGCTCCGCCAGGCCTTTCACCAGCGCCAGGCCCAGGCCGGTGCCCCCGGCCTGGCGGTCGAAATGATTGTCCACCTGGCTGAAGGGCACGAAAATCTTGTCCAGTTTTGCCTGTGGTATGCCCGGGCCGTTGTCGCGCACCGTAAGCCGGAAGAAGCCGTCAGGCGCACGGTCCGCGATCACGTCGATCTGGCCGCCGGTGGGCGTGTATTTCACGGCATTGGAAACGAGATTGATCAGGATCTGCTTGAGCGCCCGCTCGTCCGCGTACAGCGCGGGACAAGACGGGTCCACCCGCACGGTAAGCGCTTGATGCTTTTCGGCCGCCTTGGTGATCACCAATTTGAGGGCGGCATCCAGCATGCCGCGCGGATCCAGCTGGCCGGGCAGAAGCTCCATGCGCCCGGCCTCGATCTTGGCGATGTCCAGCAAATCGTTGATCAGCGACAAAAGATGCGCGCCCGAACCATGGATGTCGCGGGCATAATCTTTGTACTGGGGATTTCCCACGGCGCCGAAACATTCCTCGGCGATGATCTCGGAAAAGCCCAGAATGGCGTTCAGCGGCGTCCGCAATTCATGGCTCATATTGGCCAGGAAGGTGGACTTGGATGCGCTGGCGGTCTCGGCCTCGAAGCGCTTGATCAACGCCTCGTCCCTCGCCTCCTTCAGCTCGCGCGCCAGATCCTCGACCTGGAAGCGCAGGCGCGCATCCTCGCGCATCCGCATCACCAATGGCCGTCCCGTCCACCACATGTGAAAGGCAAAGAGCGGCGTGGCAAACGCAATCACATGGTCGAGCATGGAATCGCCCATGGCGAACCGCATCGACGTCATCGCCGTGATCGGCACCAGCCCGGTGACGAACATCGCCATGTTGCTGCCCCGCGCCAGCGCCAGGGCCGAAACCACGGCGATGGCGCAGGCAGTGAGGAAGATATGATTTACGGAATTGCCCCGGTCCCACAGGATCCAGGGCATGGCGCCCCAGGCGGCGCTGATCAAGAGCTGCATCAGGCAATGGGCCCGGGTCCAGCGGGCGAGATCGCCGTTCGGATCGCGCGCCGTCTCATGCTGGTAGATCGCGGTGGCGGTCGCGGCGGTCACCGATGCAACCAGGACGATCATCGGAAGAAGCAGGCTCTGGCTGAGCGGGCGGTGACCGAAAATGCCCGACGGGCTCGAGCAAAGGAACGCGACCGCAAGCGCCCAAAGCGGCGCAGTCAAACGCGTCGAGCGCACCGACTGGGCGGTGAGATCGAGTTGGGCCTTGAGCACGCGGGGGTCGCCGCGGGCCGCCTTTTTGCCGGTAAAAATGCCAAGCACGTCCGTGATTCCACAACCGAGCGTAGTGAACCTAAATCGCGGTTTCTTAACGAAAGCCTGCCAACCCGGGAACTTTACAACCTACGATCAAGGATTGCCGGGGCGGGAAGGCTGCTTTTCCGGGGCCAAAATCCCGTCGCGCCCTTGTTTCGCCAGCGCCGGCCGTTGTTTAACGTCTTCTAAGGATTGATGATTCGCCGCATGGCCAAGGACCCAGCAGACCTTTTTTCCGCCTCCGCCTCCTCCGGCAAGGCCTATACGGCCAAGGACATCGAGGTCCTGGAGGGGCTGGAACCGGTCCGGCGCCGGCCGGGCATGTATATCGGCGGCACCGACGTCACCGCCATGCATCATCTGGCGGCGGAAATCCTCGACAATTCGATGGATGAGGCAGTGGCGGGCCATGCCAGCCGCATCGAGATCGAGCTTCACGCCGGCAACGAACTCACCATCCGCGACAATGGCCGCGGGGTGCCGATCGATCCGCATCCAAAATTCAAGAACAAGTCGGCGCTGGAAGTCATCATGACCACGCTGCATGCCGGCGGCAAATTCGACGGCAAGGCCTATGAGACTTCGGGCGGCCTGCATGGCGTCGGCGCCTCGGTGGTCAACGCGCTGTCGGAGTGGATGGAAGTAGACGTGGCGCGCGACAAGCGCGGCCACAAGATGCGTTTCGAGCGGGGCATTGCCAAAGGCAAGCTCAAGGAAACGGGTCCCGTCAACCGCCGGGGCACCAGCACCACCTTCAAACCCGATCCCAAGATTTTCGGCGATGCGCAATTCTTGCCCGCCCGGCTCTACCGCATGGCCAAGTCCAAGGCCTATCTGTTCCGCGGCGTGGAAATACGCTGGAGCTGCGATCCCGCCCTGATCAAGGACGAGACGCCCAGGGAAGACACGCTCAAATTCCCAGGCGGACTGCTCGACTTCCTCAAAAGCGAGATCGGCGCCTCGAACACGGTGAACAGCCGCGACTTCGCCGGGCGCACGGAAAATCGCGACGGCCGCGGCGCGGTGGAATGGGCAGTGGCCTGGACGCCTGCGATCGATCCCTTTGTCCGTTCCTATTGCAACACCATCCCCACGCCCCAGGGCGGCACGCATGAACAAGGCCTGCGCAACGCGTTGACCAAGGCGCTGCGCGCCCATGGCGAGCGCGCCAACAACCGCAAGACCGCGCTCATCACCGCCGACGACGTGATGGAGGGCGCCTGCGCGGTCTTGTCGGTCTTCATCCGCGAGCCGGAATTCCAGGGCCAGACCAAGGACAAGCTTTCAAGTCCCGACGCCCAGCGCCTGGTCGAAAGCGTGGTGCGGGATCATTTCGACCATTGGCTGGCGGAAAGCCCGGCCGAAGCCGACAAGCTGCTCGATTTCGTGATCGACCAGGCCGAGGACCGCCTCAAGAAGCGCCAGGAAAAAGAAGTTTCGCGCAAGGCGGCAACCCGCAAGCTGCGCCTGCCCGGCAAGCTGGCCGATTGCACCCGCGACGCTGCCGAAGGCACCGAGATTTTCCTGGTCGAAGGCGATTCGGCCGGCGGCAGCGCCAAGCAGGCGCGCGACCGCGCCACCCAGGCGATCCTGCCGCTCCGCGGCAAGATCCTCAACGTCGCCAGTGCCGGACAAGGCAAGCTGCAGCAGAACCAGGAATTGTCCGATCT
>DATKPL010000008.1:0-2618 GCA_035524155.1 Rhizomicrobium sp. | reverse complement strand
TGCCCTGTTCCATCGTGCCCTTGATCACCAACCGGCTGTCGGCTGCCCAAACTTGCGTCGCCGCGAACGCCAGGCCCGTTGCCAGAAATTGGCGCCGGACTATCAAGGGACCAGGCCCTTTTCCTGCAGCCGCTTGGTGGCAATGGCGGGGCTGGCATAAGCCTCCTGCAGGTCCACGCTCCAATAGCGCAGCGCATCCAGCGGAATATGCGCGCCCGTCACCGCACAGACCACATAGGCGCCGGGCTGAACAACTTCGAAATCGCCGTCCAGGAAGTGCAACTTCGCCTCGCCTTTTTCGCGTTCCATGCGGTTCATGTTCTGGCCCTTTAATGCCTCAAGCTTAAAACAGACTGCCCTGATCGCCAGAGGTTTTTTTGACGCGAGGCTTGGGGGTTCCTTCCGCCAATGCGCCACTTTCGCCATCGGCAAAGGTGATATGCAAATGTTCCCCCGGCCTGACATCGGCAGCGCGGCGGCGGAGCTTGCCGTCCGCGCCTTTGACCAGGGCAAAGCCCCGCTCCAGCACCGCGCGGTAGGAAATGCTTTCCAGCACCCGCGCCAGCGCGTCCAGCCGGCTGCGGTCGCGCGTGACGTGGACGCGCTCGCAGCGCAAGGCGCGGGTTTCCAGATTGGCGAGCCTTTCACGCGCATGCTTGATGCGGCTTTCGATCGGGCGGGGCCTGAGAAGTGAGGCCGTTCTCGCCAACTGCGTGCGGTGAACCTGGAGATTGCGGCCCAAAGCCAGGCCAAGACGCTCACCCGCCTGATCCAGCCTTTGGCGCGAGGTCGCGAACAACTGCTCCGGCCTGGGCAATATGCGCGTCAATTGCGTGAGATGACGCCTGCGGTCCGCGAGCCCCTTGTCGAAACAGTTGCGGGCGCGGCGCGCCAGATCGGCCAGTTGGGAATTGAGATCGGCCAGCACCGGCACTGCCAGCTCGGCGGCAGCGGTGGGCGTGGGCGCGCGCACGTCGCTCACGAAATCGATCAAGGTCGTGTCGGTTTCATGCCCCACTGCCGAAATCAAGGGAATGAGGCTGGCGGCGGCGGCGCGCACCACCACCTCTTCATTGAACGCCATCAAATCCTCGATCGAGCCGCCCCCCCGGGCCACGATCAAAAGATCGGGACGGGGAAAATTGTCTGCCAGCGTATTGAAGCCGGCAATGGCGGCTGCGATCTCCGCTGCCGCGCGCTCGCCCTGCACCGCCACCGGCCAGATCAGCACACGGCGGGGAAAGCGTGCATTCAGCCGGTGCATGATGTCGCGGATCACGGCACCCGTGGGCGATGTGATCACGCCGATCACGTCCGGCAGGAATGGCAGTTTCTTCTTGCGCGCAGGCTCGAACAGGCCTTCGGCTGCCAGGCGCTTCTTGCGCTCCTCCAGCATCGCCATCAGGGCGCCCAGCCCAGCCAGCTCCATCTGCTCGACGATCAGTTGGTAGCGCGACGATCCGGGATAGGTGGTGATGCGGCCGGTGCAGATCACGTCCAGCCCCGGCTCGGGCTTCACTTTCAAGAACCGGCCCGTCTGCTTCCAGACAATGGCGTTCAACAGCGCCTTGTCGTCCTTGAGATCGAAATAGGTGTGGCCGGAGGTGGCGGCTTTGAGCCCGGAAATCTCGCCCCGCACCCGCACCAAGGGGAAGCGTTCCTCGACCGTCCGCTTGAGGGCTGCCGACAATTCGCTGACGGAATATTCCGGCAGATTGGCAAAGGTGGACGACTGGGATTCGGCGGTTTCGCTCATGGATGGGTGATGATACAGACTTTGCCGGATTTTGGCTCGAATTTTGGGCCGATTTTGAGCGAGGCTTCAGTGAACATTCTTCTGGTGGGATCGGGCGGCCGCGAACATGCGCTGGCTTGGGCCCTGGCGGCCAGTCCCCTCTTGGGCAAGCTCTATTGCGCCCCCGGCAATGCCGGAATCGCGCAAGTGGCGGAGTGTATCCCCATCCCGGCCACGGATTTTCCCGCCTTGGTGGAATTCGCCCGTGCCAAGCGAATCGATTTCGCCGTGATCGCCGCCGACGCGCAATTGGTGGCGGGGCTCTGGGACCGGTTCGAAGCAGCCGGGATTCGCGCCCTGGGCCCGTCCAAGGCGGCGGCGGTGCTGGAAGGCTCAAAAGGTTTCGTCAAAGACCTGTGCGCCGAGATCGGTATTCCCACCGCCCGTTATCGGCGGTTCCGTGCGCCGAGCGAAGCCAAACGCTTCGCGGCAGATCTGGGCTTTCCCGTGGTCATCAAGGCGGACGGATTGGCAGCCGGGAAAGGCGTGATCATCGCGGGCTCTGAGGCCGAAAGCGACCGCGCGATCGATTTCATGTTCGAAGGCGGTTTTGGCCAAAGCGGCCATGAGATCGTGATCGAGGAATTCATGGAAGGCGAAGAGGCCAGCTTCTTCGCCCTCAGCGACGGCAAGACTGTCATTCCATTGGCCGGCGCACAGGATCACAAGCGCGTGGGCGATGGCGATGTCGGTCCCAACACCGGCGGCATGGGCGCCTATTCACCGGCGCCGGTCTTGACGCCGGCGCTGGAAGCGCAGGCGATGGATGTCTTCATCCGTCCGACCGTCGCGGCTTTCGCCAGGCGCGGGCTTTCCTATATGG
>DATKPL010000007.1:0-10717 GCA_035524155.1 Rhizomicrobium sp. | reverse complement strand
CTTCTGTTTCTGGCGGGCGAAAATGACCGCATCAGTCCGCCCGGCACGGTGGAGCGCGCCGCCGCGCTTTACAGCGGGCGCGCCGATTACGAAACCATGCCCGGCATGAGCCACTGGCTGGTGGGCGAGCCCGGCTGGGAAAATGTCTGTGACAAAGCGCTCGCGTGGTTAGGTTCGCTCTAAGCCTCTCGAACCTCGGTCGTGACCCTTCTCCCCCTTGGCGCGAAGCGCCTGAAGGGGGAGATGCCCGTAGCAGCGCTTGCGATGCGAAGGGCAGAGGGGGTCAACAAACTAGCTGTGCTTTTTTCCAAAATCTTTCATGAACGCCTGCAGCGTATCGACCGAGGCGATACGGGCGGCGGCGTCGCGGAAGGCAACGCCATGCATGTCGATCTGTTGCGACAGCACGGTGAAAGCCTGGGCGTCGGGCGTGCTTTGCATCTTGGGCGCGAAACGCTGGCGCAGCCGGTCCAGGCTGTCGCCGTCATTGGCCAGTGAATAGGCCACCGCCATGCGCAGCACCATGATGCGGTCCTTGTCGGTGAGCGGCGCGGCATCGCTCCAACTCGTGCCCAGCAACTCCTCGGTCTTCTGGCCCGCGACTTCCCAATTGCCGGATTCCCAATAGATGTCCGCGCGCAGCTGGCGCGTGTCGGGCTGGTCGTCCACCGCGATCAGGTCCAGCGCGTTGTCCCATTGCTTGAGGGCGGCGAAGGCGCGGGCTTCCAGGATCATGCGCGCATGATTGTCCGGGTCCGGCAGGCCGCTGATCTGCGAATTGTGCAATATGTCCACCGCCGCTTGCGGCTTGTGATCCATCAGATAGATCGCGGCCAGCTTGGTTGAAACTTCCGCCTTGGCGACGCCTTCCAGCCTCTTGTTCACCTGGTAGGAGAGAAGATTGGCCGCCGGGCCCAACAGGTCCACCGCCACCAGACGGTCGACCATGCGCCGGATCATCTCGTCGCCGTCCGCGCCGATCGGCGTCAGATCGATATTGTCATAGAACATCGCCAGGCTCTCGACCGGCGGCAGCTTGTCGGCGCCGCCCTTGAGATAAAGATTGACGAAGGCGGCGCGCATATCGTCCTGGGCCGAGCGCGCATCGTCGCCGGAGAAATTCTGGGTCGCGACCCGCAAGGTCTTGAGGCCCGCTTCCCATTTCCTCTGCTCGAAATAAAGCGAGGCCAGCTTGCGCAGGGTCTGCATTTCCAGCTGGTCGCCGCGCCAGCGGAAACGCAGCCGCTCCAGGATTTCGATGCCTTCCTTGGATGTGATGGCGCCGGCATTCAGCGCGGCATTGGTCTGATAGAAGATCGCCGCCGCCGTCAGCTTCTCGTTGCCCCCATTCTCGACTTCGGCGAATTGCTTCGCCGCCGCGCGATAACGGCTTTCGGTGGCCAGGATGCGGGCATGATCGAGCTCGGCTTCCAGCGACTGGTCCGTGGTCAGCGTGTTGGGCAAACGGGTGAGCGCCGCGTCCGCCAGCTCCAGCCGTCCCATGCCCAAGGCGGCCTGCGCATCGGCGAGGTGGGCGCGGGCCTGCCATTCCGGCTGGTATTTCTTGATGATCGGACCGGCTTCTTCCAGATAGGTATGGGCAACTTTCCAGTTGCCCAAGGCGCTTTCGGTAAGTCCGCGCCACAAGGCGGCATGGCGGTCGGAATCGAACGAGGCGCCTGCCAGATCGTTATGGGCATCGCGATAACGGCCCATCATGTAATCGGCGGCGGCGCGCATCGTGGTGAGCTGGGCGTCCCCGCGCAGGCCCGGATCGGAGGCCTGGATCAAGTTGATCCAGCCTATCGCTTCGGCGGCGAAATGATTGGAAAGATAAAAGCGCGCCAGGGTGAGCCGCGCGCGAGTGGCCTTGGCCGGTTCCAGCCGCGCCGCCGACTGGATCAGGCGGCGTTCGGTGTTGAGGAACGAGCCGCCCGTCAAGGGACTCCAGGCCGCAAAATCCAGGAAGTCGGGGCTGGCGTCCTGGGCCGCCAGAGCCGCCGGGGTTTCCGCCGTAGGCATCGAAGGCGGGGTGAGCGACAGCCCGCCCGGGCGCGTGATGGTGAGGCGCGCATTGGCGACTTTCACCGACAGGTCGTCCACATAAGGCGTGATCACCACGCCGCTGGCGGTGGGCAGCGCCGCGAATTCGGCATAGTCCCGCTCGGCGGGAACGGCGCGGCCGGCATTCCCCGGCACCACGGTGAGAATGTCGCCGGTGACGGGATCGGTCAGCGCCAGCACTTCATCGGCGCCCGGCTCGAGCGTGGTGAGAGAGGAGCGCTTGGGATCGTCCTGGTTGCGGGCAAAGCTGATGGTGATGGGCGAGGCGTTGGCGTCGGCGCTGATCGTGACTTTCAGGTCGGGCCCATTGCTTTGCGCGGCGATCTTGGCGGGCTGTTTCAGCGCGACACGCAGGATCGACATGCCGTTGCCGGATGAAGCTTCCAGTCCGGCCGCGAAGGGGCCCAATTGCTGGGTCAATTGATTGCTGTTGAAGGCGGGCGCGTTCTCAAGCACCACCCAGGCGGTCATGCCGCGAATGAAGACGGCATTGGGCTTGGCGCCCGCGCCCTTGAACACCACCACCGCGCCATGAGGCGTGACGTGGCTGTCGGTGACCTGGACGTCATCCAGCGCCGCGGCGGGGGCGGCAGCCGTGGCGTCGGCGGCTTTCGTGTCCGCAGCCGATTTATCGCCGGCAGATTTGTCTTTGGCGGCAGGCGCGGTCTTCTCGGCCTCGGCCGTCTTCTTTTCGCCGGCTTTTTTGGCGTCCGCGTCCTTTTTGGCCGCGTCCGCCTTGTTGGTGTCGGCCTTGGCGGATTTCGCATCGGCGGCCGCGGGCGCTGTCGGCGCAGTCTTTCCGTTCAGCTGATTGGCCGTGTTGATGATCGCGGCGGCCTGCGCATTGGTGATTGCCTTGATCGCGGTGGCCTGCGGTTTTTCGGTGCCGGGCGGGGCATAGGCCGTGGTGTCGGTTTTCGGTGAAAGAATATCCAGGACGACATGGGTGCCGTCCCTGAAATCGTGATAGCCGGAATCGGCATCGGTCTCGAATTCGACAACCGTGGCGGCGCCGTCGAGATGCCAGGCCGCGTTCTTCACCCAGGGCGGATTGAAGCGGGCTATGGCGCTGACATCCAGCTTGACCGGTGTCTCGAACCGTATCGTCATTTTTCCCGCACCGGGAAAGACGTGATAGGTGACATCGTGCGGCCAATCGAACACCAGCCGGGTGAAATTCGTGTAGGTGCCGGCGCGCAATTTGATCTCGGGCAAGGACGCGACATCGATCGGCTTGGGTTTGGGCTTGGGCGGCGCGACCAGGTCGGGCATCGCACCCTTGAAATCCTGGGGCGCCAGATCCAGCACGGCATGATCGTCCAACTGGCTCTGGTGCAGGCGGACGGGCTGATTGAGCACGAAGCGCAGAATTTTTCCGCTGGCATCGAGATGGCCGCTGGCGATGGCGCCATTCGACAGGCCGACAATGGTCTGCGGATCGAGAGTCGTTTTGCGGTCGAATGCGATGGTGAGGACGCCATTGTCGGCCGCGGCCTTCAATTGCGCGGGCGTGGTGAAGGTGAAGGCGAGCCGGATGAAGCCGTCTTCCGGCGCGGTGGTCACCGAATCGGCGCGCGCGGGCATGGCCGCCAAAAGCGCCAACCCAGCCAGGCTCAATCTTGTGAGGCGAAGAATGCGCGAGACCGTCGCCAAGCCTTTAACCCCTTCAGTCCTTAATATTATCCAGGACCGGCGTTAACCCTTGGTAAACCCTGAAATAAAAGCTTATCCGCCCTTTTTGGCCGTCCCGGCCGAAGCCGGTGGGGGAGGTGGCGCTGCGGAAGCCGCCTTGGCAGGGCCAGGCGGGGCGGCTGCGGCTCCCGCCGGGGTCGGGGCTGCCGAGATTCCCGGGGCCGGCGCAGGCGCCGGAGCCGCCGGCGGGGCAGCGGCATCCGTGGTGGCCGGGAGGGTCAGCTTGTTGGCCAGCTTGACCGTGAGCTTCTGGGCCTGGTCGGGGCTCATCGCCGCCAAAACCGGGGCCAAAGTGTCGGATTTCATTTCCTGGGCCACAGGCAGCAGCACATCGTCGCTGAGGTTGTCGAAAATACGGGCAGCATCCTTGGGCTTCATGGCCGAATAGGTTTTGACCAGGGCGGCGACCTGCTTTTCCTGCTCCGCATCGCGCTGGGCCAGAAGGGCGGTGATCTGGGTCTGCAGGGTCTTCAACTGGGCGATCTTGGCGTCCACCCGGCTTTCGGTGGCGGACAGGATAGTGGCTTCGTTCTGGATCTTGGCTTCGCGCGCGTCCAATTCGCTGCGCCGTTTGGCCAGGCTGGTCAGCACGTCCACTTCCGAGGCGCTGGCCGGCTGGGCCGCATCGCCGGCGAAATCCTTTTCGGTCGAGGGCTGGGGCGCCATCGCGTCATTCGTGGCGGCCTGGTCGGGACCGGCCTCGGCTGCATGGATCAAGCCGGTGGCGTTCAGCACCAGAAGACCGGCGCTCACCACGATCACGCCGGGCAGAAGGCGGGCGAAAGGCGGGCGCTTGGTCATTGTGCGGTTCTCGCGGCGCCGAGCCTGCTCATGATGCTGGAAGACGGAAGGGGAATGTCGGCCAGGGGCACCGAACGGGGCGTGTTCGAGACGCCGCGCTCGATCCGGTCGGCGATGCGTTCGGCCGAACCCGTCAACACCGCGAGTTCGTCGATATGCAGCCTGGCACGCTTCAGGCGCTCGTCCAGGGTGCCCGCCGCCTCGCCTGCCGCGGCTTTCAGCGCGCGCAAGGACGCGCCGGCGCCGGAGATGGCCATGTTGAGTTCGCCGATGGTGCGCGAAAGTCCCTCCTGGCCCTTGCGCACGGCGGCAAGCCTGCGCTCCAGCACGATGCAATAGCAAAGCGTGGCGGCCAAAAGCACTTCCAGCGCGATCTCGACATAAAAGGTCAGGGTCATGGTCGTCGTCTCTCGTCCGAAATCAAAGGGCTCTTGAAGCGTCCGTCCGTTCGATCGCCGCATCCACGCGCACCGCAACCGACGAACCGACGCGGCCCATGCTGCCGGTGAGCAGCGGCACGCCGCGGCAACGCAGCTCGATCTTGGAATCGGGACTGGCGTTCAGCATCACGGTCTGGCCGACTTCGAGATTCATGATGCGATGAAGCGGCATGGTCTGTTCGTCCAGGATCGCGTCGATATCCACCTTGGTGGACCAGAGTTCGGTCGCCAGATGGCTTTCCCAGATCGAGTCGCGGCCGAATTTCTCGCCCATGAATTGCTGCAGCAGCAGCTTGCGGATGGGCTCGAGCGTGGCATAGGGCAGAAGCAATTCCGTGCGCCCGCCGCGGTCTTCCATGTCGATGCGCAGCTTGACCAGGATCGCGGCATTGGCGGGGCGCGCGATGGCGGCGAAGCGCGGATTGGTCTCCAGGCGGTCAAGCGAGAAATTCACCGGCGCCAAGGGTTCGAACGCCGCGCACATGTCGGTCAGGATCACTTCCACCATGCGCTGCACCAGGGTGCGTTCGATGGTGGTATAGGGACGGCCTTCGATGCGCATGGCGGACGAGCCGCGCCGACCGCCCAGAAGCACGTCCACGATCGAATAGATCAGGTTGGAATCGACGGTGAAGAGGCCGTAATTGTCCAGCTCCGCGGCATGAAACACGGCCAGGATGGCGGGCAGCGGAATCGAATTGAGATAGTCGCCGAAGCGGATCGAGGTAATGGAATCAAGGCTGACTTCGACATTGTCCGACGTGAAATTGCGCAAGCTGGTCGTCATCAACCGCACCAGGCGGTCGAACACGATTTCCAGCATCGGCAGGCGTTCGTAGGAAACCAGCGCCGAATTGATGATGGCGCGGACGCCGGATTTGTCCTGAAGCTGCTCGGAATTGACGTCGAAGCCCAGAAGGGAATCGATTTCTTCCTGATTCAGGATGCGCTCGGCCGATTGGGCCGGCGCTGCGCCTTCATCCAGCGACGGGGCGTCCGGAGCAGTTTCCTGGGCGGGTGTTTCGTCGGCCATGTTATGTCTACTGAACGATCATCTGTTTCAAAAGCACGTCGCGCACATGATATGGCGCCGAAGCGGCATTGACCCGCCGGAGCAGCTCTTCCTTCAACCTCAGAACACCCTCCGAGCCTTTCAAATCGTCCACGCGCAATTCGCGCAGATAGGATTGGAACTGGTCGACCAGGCGCGGCGTCAGCGCGGTAATGCCGGTTTTTTCGACGTCATTGTCCATTTCCAGCGACAGCGACAATTTCAGATAGGCAGGCGTGCCGTCGCTGCTTTGGATATTGACCAGGATATCGGGCACATCGCTGAACGCCACCTGCGGCGGGGTGAGCGGCGGCGCATCGACCTTGGCCACTTTCACCGGCGCCGGCTTGAGGAAAAAGAAATAAACCGCGCCGCCGATGCCGCCCAGCAAAAGCAGCAGCACGGGTGCCGCGATCATGATGATCTTCTTGGTCAGGAATCGCTTGAAGCCCTTGGGGGCGGCTGCGCTTTCGGCTTGCGCTTCGGCATTCTCGCCGTCCGCGTCCGCTTCTTTGTCCTTTGTCGCCATCCTGAACTTGTCCCGGCTCTGTGATGGATCGCACGGTAAGCAAACGTGGTTAAAGAGCGGTTGAAATTGCCGGTTGTCGCCGCTTGCACCCGGCAAGTTTTTCCGCCGACTGTCCCGGCGATGCGGGAAAGCCCCTAGAATCGGCGTTTTCCGCTTGGCATGGCGGGTGCAGAGGAAGGCCGGCAGACCAGAAAGGATCTGCGGCCCATGGATAATTCACTTCTCGTTAGTCTTTCGCAGCAGATCGCGGCCTTCCGGTCGATGGACGTGATCGCGAACAATCTCGCCAACATGTCGACGCCCGGATACAAGCGGGAAACCGCGCGGTTCGAGGAATATATGGAGCAGGTGCCGCCTGCCGAAGGCCAGACCGGCAAGCAAACGGTCAGCTTCGTCAAGGATGCCGGCATCATGCGCGATCTGTCGCAGGGCGAACTCAGCCATACCGGCTCGCCGCTCGATGTGGCCCTCAACGGCAATGGCTATTTTGTGGTTCAGACCCCGGCAGGCGCCCGCTATACCCGGGACGGGCACTTCTCGCTCGATCCCAACGGCCAGCTCGTCACGTCCGAGGGTTATCCGGTCCAGGGCGATGGCGGCGCCATCACCATCACGCCCGACGATGGTGAGATCAATATCGGCACCGACGGCACGGTGAGCAGCGTGCTCAACGGCAATGCCAACCAGATCGGCAAGCTGCAGGTGGTGGACTTCGCCGACGACAGCACCCTCACCAAGCAGGGCTCCAATCTCTATTCCACCACCCAGGCGACGACCCAGGCCACCGCCTCGGTCCAGCAGGGGATGCTGGAAGGTTCCAATGTCCAGCCGGTGATCGAGATCACCCATATGATCGATGTGTCGCGCGCCTATCAGATGACCGCGACCCTCTCCAGTTCCCAGGAAGATTTGATGCGTCAGGCCATCAGCCAGCTCGGCTCGATGCCGGCGGCAGCTTAGGAGTTTTGACCCATGCGCGCTCTTTCCATCGCTGCCACGGGCATGCAGGCCCAGCAGACCAATGTCGAAACCATCGCCAACAATCTGGCGAACATGAACACCACCGGCTTCAAGCAGCAGCGGGCGGAGTTCGAAGACCTGCTTTACCAGAATGTGGTGACGCCGGGCTCCCAGACGTCCGACGCCGGCACCTATGCCCCCAACGGCATTCAGATCGGCGCGGGCGTCAAGACCGCCGCGATCTACCGCATCAACACCCAGGGCGATCTTCAGAATACCGGCAACCCTTACGACATCGCGGTGCAGGGTGCGGGCTATTTCGAGATCCAGCAGCCCGATGGCACCGATGCCTATACCCGCTCGGGCAATTTCTCGCTGTCGGCGCAGGGCCAGCTGGTGACCCAGGACGGGCTTCTGGTCCTTCCCGGCATCTCCATTCCCAACAATGCGACGGCCGTGACCATCAATACCCAGGGCCAGGTGCTGGCGACCGTTGCGGGCAACACCACGCCGCAGACCGTGGGCCAGCTGGAATTGACGGTCTTCCCCAATCCGTCCGGCCTCAATTCCGTCGGCAGCAACCTCTTCCTGCAGACGCCCGCGTCGGGTTCGCCCCAGACCGGCGTTCCCGGCTCGCCCGGCTACGGCACGATCCAGCAGGGCTATCTGGAAACCTCCAACGTCAACTCGGTGGACGAGATCACTGCCTTGATCACGGCGCAGCGCGCCTATGAAATGAATTCCAAGGTGGTGACCGCGGCCGACCAGATGCTGCAGCAAACCGCCCAGCTCGGAGGCGCGTGATGAGCCGTAAAGCCCTGATTGCCGCGCTGTTTGCGATCCTGCCGCTGCCGGCCTTCGCCGATGCGTCCGCTGTGCCGGCGGCCGTCCAGACCGGCAATGTGCGCGTGGTGGTGCCGGCCCACGACATCCCGCGCGGTCAGACCATTTCGGAAAGCGATCTCACCTACGCCACCGTTCCGGGCAATGCCCTGATGGCGGGCGTGGTCACCAGCATCGTGGCGGCGAAAGACATGGAAGCCCGCCGCATGCTGCATGCCGGCGAAGTGTTCCGTGCCGACGATGTGCGCCACCCCGTCGTGGTGACCCGCGGCGAAACCGTCACCATGCTGTTCGAAGCACCCGGTGTGGAACTCAGCGCAACCGGCCGCGCCATGAACGAAGGCGGCGTGGGCGACACGGTGATGGTCCAGAACCCCGCATCGTTCCGCATGATCAATGGCGTCATCAGTGCTCCCGGCACGGTCGTCGCCACCGGCCCTGCTTCACCCACCCAGCGTACCGCGCACAACTAGGATCCAGGCCTATGCAATCCCTGTTCAAGATTTCCACCATCACCATCCTGGGCGCGGCGCTGTGCAGCTGCTCGGCGGTGGACCGCATTCAGAATATCGGCAGCGCGCCGAAAATGTCGCCCATGGGCAATCCCGCCGACGCCAAGCTGGTCGCCGCGATTCCGGCGACTCCGCCCATCACCCATGCCGACAATTCGCTATGGCAGCCCAATGCCAAGAGCTTTTTCTCGGATCCGCGCGCCAGCCGCGTGGGCGACGTGATCACGGTGAATGTCTCGGTGGCCGATTCCGCCAACATGCAGGATACGACGTCGCGCAGCCGCACCAACAGCGATGCCGCCAACCTCACCAATTTCTTCGGCCTGGAAAATCCCCTGGCGAAAAGCATGAACCCGGCCAACCTGGTCAATATGGGGTCCAGCACCTCCAATGTCGGCGCCGGCACTGTGAACCGGCAGGAAACGATCAACATGACCCTGGCCGCCTTGGTGGCGCAGGTTCTGCCCAACGGCAATCTGGTGATCGACGGCCATCAGCAGGTGCGGGTGAACAACGAGATGCGCGACATGCAAGTGACCGGCATCGTGCGCCGCGAAGACATCACGCAGATGAACAGCGTCAATCTTTCGCAGATCGCCGAAGCCCGCATCACCTATGGCGGCCAAGGCACCGTCAGCGACGTGCAGCAGCCGAGATTGGGCAGTCAGTTGTTCGATATATTGATGCCGTTCTGATTTTGGTGAACCCCTCCGCCCTACGCACCTATGCAGTGCTACGGACACCTCCCCTTCTAGGCGCTTCGCGCCGAAGGGGAGGAAGGTCACGGCCAAGCTTTTAGATAAACGAAAAAGGCACCTTTGAGGGGCGCCTTTTTCGTTTCTGGAAGGAACAGAGTCAGTCGTCCCTATAGACCTTCTCGCGCCGTTCATGGCGTTCCTGCGCTTCGATCGAGAGCGTGGCGATGGGTCGGGCGTCCAGGCGCTTCAGCGAAATCGGTTCGCCCGTCTCTTCGCAGAAGCCGTAAGAACCGTCTTCTATCCGGCGCAGCGCCGCGTCGATCTTGGCGATCAGTTTCCTCTGCCGGTCGCGGGTGCGCAGTTCCAGTTGGCGTTCGGCTTCGGTAGACGCGCGGTCCGCCAGATCGGCATGGGGAATGGTTTCGGCTTGCAGATTCTGGATGGTCTCGCGGCTCTCTTTGAGGATTTCTTCCTTCCAACCGTTCAATTTGCGGCGGAAATATTCCCGCTGCTTTTCATTCATGAAGGGTTCGTTTTCCTGCGGCCGGTAGTCGGCCGGGATCTGTATTCCCATGCGCACTCCCTAAGACCAATGGCACCAGTTTTGTGCCCGATGGGCCGGGGTTATAGCGACGGCCCCGCTCCTCGCGCAATCGCAATTCCCGAAAGGTTAAAAGCCGCGCACAGGATTGCGAAAAGGCCGGTTTTTCTGCCCTGGAACTGCCGCCTAACATTCATTCTGGCGTCATCCGGGGCGGCTAAAGCGAGACGCTCGCCGTCGGGTTCCGGAACATCAATTGGCAATAAAGCCCTACGCCGGCGCTAGGGCATTAAAAATGGCCCGGCTTGATAGCCGGACCATTTTTAATTGGTTGCGGGGACAGGATTTGAACCTGTGACCTTCAGGTTATGAGCCTGACGAGCTACCGGGCTGCTCCACCCCGCGGTGGGTGGTGGTTTGGGTGGGGAGGGGGAGAGGAAGGGGCTTGGGAGCTGACAGCTATCGGCTGGTTTCTCTGCTTGGCTGGCCTGGCGGCGACCTACTCTCCCGCGCCTTAAGACGCAGTACCATCGGCGCAGAGGGCTTTCACGGCCGAGTTCGGGATGGGATCGGGTGGTTGTCCCTC
>DATKPL010000006.1:0-2612 GCA_035524155.1 Rhizomicrobium sp. | reverse complement strand
GTGCCCGCCGCCGCCAGCTCGCGCTCGGCCTGGGTGAAGCCGTAATCGGGCACGATCTCGCCCTGGCGGTCTGTGACTTCGCTCCAATGGGCGATCACCTGTTCGCCGGCATCCTTGCCCGCGCCCACATAGCGGCCCTTGGACAGAGTGATGCTCGAGCGCGCGAAATTGCCCGCGCCCGCGCACAGGATCATGCGGGTGGGAGCATCGTCGTTCACCAGCGCCAGCAAGCCCGGGCTCACCAGCGCGGGATCGAGCGCCTTGAGGCTTTCGCCCGTGAGCACGCCCTCGGTCATCTGCGTGGCGGCAGTCGGCGCCAGCGCGTTGACGCGGATATTGTATTTCTCGCCTTCGATCGCCAGGGTCTGCATCAGGCCCACCAGCGCCATCTTGGCGGCGCCGTAATTGGCCTGGCCGAAATTGCCGTAAAGGCCGGAGGACGAGGTGGTCATCACGATGCGGCCATAACGCTGCTCGCGCATGATCTCCCACACCGCCTTGGTGACGATCGCCGAACCCATCAGATGCACGTCCACCACCAGGCGGAAATCGGCCATCGTCATCTTGGCGAAGCTTTTGTCGCGCAGAATGCCGGCATTGTTGATCAGGATGTCGATCTGGCCCCATGTGTCCATCACGCGGTTGACCATCCGGGCGACCGCCGCTTCGTCCGTCACCGAGGCGGCGATGGCGAGGGCGTGGCCACCTTGCGCCTTGATCTCGGCGGCGACCTTGTCGGCCGCATCCTGCGCCAGGTCGTTCACCACCACCTTGGCGCCCTGGTGGGCCAGATAAAGCGCGTGGGCGCGGCCCAAACCGCCGCCCGAGCCCGTCACGATCGCCACGCGGCCTTCCAGCGTCATCGAAATTCTTCCCTTGTTGATCTGGGGCGATGGCTAGCACGCAAAACATTTCCTAACAAGGGAATGAATGTCACGAAGACGGCGGCGCGAAGTCCCATGAGCCCGGAATAACAGGAAAACACGTTAACATTCTCGTGAGTAAATATTGACCTGCGGCAAAGGGAGCGTCATGGTTTAGGCTGCCGGCGTCAAGACCGGGCCAGGATTGGCAAAGGAAGGCGCGCCGCGCCGGGAGGGATAGATGAATCCGTTGCGTCACGCCGCCCATGGGGCCGCGCTTGCTGCTCTTTTGCTGCTGCCGTCTTCGTCTTTTGCCCAGCGCCCATCGGACCCAGTGGTGGATGCGCCCGCCGGTTCAATGCAAGGCGTGAGCGAAGGCGCGCTCAATGTCTTCAAGGGCATTCCCTATGCCGAGCCGCCGGTCGGTCCATTGCGCTGGCACGCGCCGGTGCCGCTGCCGCGCTGGACCGGCACGAAACAGGCGACGGAATTCGGCGCCTCCTGCGTCCAGCCGATTTCGCCCACGCCCAATCTTTATACCGACGACGTCAAGCCCATGAGCGAGGATTGCCTGTCGCTCAACATCTGGGCGCCGAAGGATGCCCGCAACGCCCCGGTGTTCTTCTGGATCTATGGCGGCGCGCTGGTGGGCGGCTCCAGCCGCGAGCCGGTCTATGATGGCGCCAAGCTGGCGGCGCAGGGCGTGGTGGTGGTGAGCATCAATTACCGTCTGGGCGTGCTGGGCTGGCTGGCGCATCCGCAACTGAGCGCGGAATCGCCCATGGGCGTGTCGGGCAATTACGGATTGCTGGACCAGATTCAGGCGCTGCACTGGGTCAAGGACAATATCGGCGCCTTCGGCGGCGATCCCGCCAATGTCACCATCGCGGGCGAATCCGCCGGCGGCTTGAGCGTGATGTATCTGATGGCGTCGCCGCCGGCGCGCGGACTGTTCGCCAAGGCGATCGCGGAAAGCGCCTACATGATCACCACGCCGCCGCTCAAGGACAAAAGGTACGGCTATGATTCCGCCGAACAAAGCGGCGCAGCCCTGGGCGTCAAGCTCAACGCGCCCACCATCGCCGCCTTGCGGGCGATGGACCCGGTGAAACTCACCGACGCGGCGGTGGCGGCAGGCTTTGCCCCGTTCGGCGCCGTGGATGGAAAGATATTGCCCGACCAGCTGGTGAACATCTTCGACCGGGGCGAACAGGCGCCGGTGCCGCTTCTGGCCGGGTTCAACAGCGGCGAGATTCGCTCGCTGCGCGTGCTGGCGCCGCAGCCGCCGGCCAGCGCCGCAATCTACGAAGGCACGATCAAGAGCCAGTATCTCGACCTGGCCGACGATTTCCTGAAACTTTATCCCGCCACCAACATGAATGAGAGCATCCTGGCCACGACGCGGGATGCACTTTATGGCTGGACGGCAGAGCGGCTGGTGAAAAAACAGGCGGCGCTGGGCCAGCCCTCTTATCTCTATTTCTTCGATCACGGTTATCCGGCGGAAGACGCGGCGGGCCTGCACGGCTTTCATGCCAGCGAACTGCCTTTCGTGTTCGGCTTCCTGGATCGCGTGCCGCCGCTCTGGCCCAAGATTCCGGAGACACAGGAACAAACCAAATTGTCCGACGCCATGATCGGCTATTGGACGAGCTTCGCCAAAACTGGAAAGCCGGTGGCGGCAGGCGAACCCAACTGGCCGCTTTACGGCACGGCGGGCGGCTATATGGACATCACCGATGCGCCCCA
>DATKPL010000005.1:0-9791 GCA_035524155.1 Rhizomicrobium sp. | reverse complement strand
GGCCTGGTTCCCGCGGCAGGCGGGATCATCCTGGTGATCTGGTTTTGTTTCGAGGGAACCAGGGGCGAAAACCGGTTCGGGCCGGATCCCTTCGCGTTCGAAGCCGATTGGGCGCCGGAGGATACCTAGACACCCAAATCGCGCTTGTGGATCAGAGAGCGCTTCCTTGATTGCGCGGATCGTCACCGCGATGGATGTAGTCCATCCCGAGCGGACCGATCGCCGTGATTTGCGTGATGTAGTCGCCCGATTTCGCCCAGTGGAAATGCGGCTGGCCGCTTGGAAGAACGACAACAGTACCGGGCGCGAACGCCATCAGCTTGCTCTCATCAAAAGTCTCACCCAGCCCGATATAAAAAACGCCGGACATCACGGTGTAGATGCGGTCTTCGGAATGCTTGTGCGGCATCATCTTGGTGCCGCCGGGCAGGTGAACGCGGGTCACATAAGGGCCGGGCTTGGCGGGATTGCCCACCAGGACCGCCAGCCGGGCGGGGGGCGGAAAGCCGGGAAACACTTTCCATTCCACCTCCTCGGAATGAATGGCGTGGAATGTGTCCTGACCGGCATAATGTGGGGGCATGGGCTCCTCGGCAGCAATCCTCAGATATTGGCGGCCAAAAGCTTTTGGTTCACCGGCATGCGCCGCAAGGGAACGCCGGTCGCGGCATAGATCGCGTTGCGCAAGGCCGGGATCGAAGCCGTCACGCCGGTCTCGCCAATCCCACCTGGCGGCTCTGCGCTCTTCACCACATGGACGTCGATCCCGGGCACCTGGTTGATGCGCAGCATGCGGTAATCATTGAAATTATTCTGTTGGACACGCCCGTTCTTCAGCGTGACTTCGCCATAGAGCCCGGCGGTAAGACCGAACACCAGCCCGCCCTGCAGCTGCGCCATGATGGTGTCGGAATTGACGGCAAGTCCCGTATCCACCACGCAGTTCACCCGCCTGAGCCTGACCTCGCCGTCGTCGGCCACTTCGACTTCCGCCACGGTGGCAATGAAGCTGGCAAAGGAGACTTGCACGGCGACGCCACGTCCGGCGCGGGCGGGCAAGGGCGCCCCCCAATCGGATTTCTGCGCCACCAGGTCCAGCACTGCCTTTAGCCGTGGCGTCTTGTCCAAATGGGCCTTACGGAAAGCGATCGAGTCCTGGCCCGATCTGCGCGCCAGCTCTTCGATGAAGCTTTCGATCGCGAAGACATTGTTGTTGGGGCCAACGCCGCGCCAGAAGCCGGTGACGATACCGGGCGGTTCCTCGCGGTTGAACTCGACCCGAAAATTGGGAATGTCGTAGGGCATATCCACGGCGCTATCCACGCCATCGGGATCGACGCCCTTCTGGAAGAAAGGCGGTATCCAACGGGCCATCACCGATGAGCCGGAAACCTTGTGCTTCCACGCCGTGATCTTGCCGTTCACCAGCTTGGCCGAAAGATTGTCGCGATAGGCGGGGCGATAGACATCGTGCTGCATGTCTTCTTCCCGGGTCCAGATGACCTTGACCGGCGCGCGGACCTCCTTGGCGATACGCGCGGCATGGGCCGCCATGTCGGGCTCGAGCCGCCGGCCGAAGCCCCCGCCGATCAAATGATTATGCACCGTCACTTTTTCCGGCGGCAGGTCCAACGCCTGGGCCACTGCGTTCTGCACACGAACCATCACCTGGGTGCCGATCCAGACTTCGGCGGAATCGCCCTTTGCATGGATTGTGCAATTGAGCGGCTCCATGGTGGCATGGGCCAACAGCGGCATTTCAAAATCCGCGGAGATGGCATCGTCCGCCAACACGCCATGCGCGTCGCCCACATTCTTGGCCACGGCGCCGTTGCGCAGGCTGGCGCGGCGCAGCCGCTCCCAAAGCTCGTCCGTCGAAATCCCACTATTGACGCCGTCGGACCACGTGACCGCGAGGGCATCCAATCCCCTCTTGGCGGCCCACATGTGATCGCCCACCACCGCAACCGCGTCATCCATGACCACGATCTGCCGGACACCGGGAATTGTTCGCGCCCGACCGTCATCGACATGGGCGACTTTTCCGCCCAGCACGGGGCTGATCGCCAGGGTGGCGAATTTGAGGCCGTCGGGCATGGCGTCGATGCCATAGATCACCGCGCCATTGGTTTTGCCCGGGGTGTCCAGCCGTTTCAGCGGCTTGCCTATCAGCCGGAAATCCTTGGGCGATTTCAGCGGTGCGTTGGCCACCGGCTTCAGCATGCGCGCCCGTTCCACAAGGCCGCCATAGGCCAGCCTTCGTCCGCTGGCATCGTGGATGACCGAGCCCGACTCCGCGCGGCATTCGGAGGGCGTCACGCGCCATTCTTCCGCGGCAGCCTCGATCAATGTGGCGCGGGCGTTGGCGCCCGCTTGGCGCAGCGGCTTCCAGAAGGCGCGGATGGAATTGGAATTGCCGGTCGCCTGAACGGTGAGCATGGGATTGGCATAGAGCTTCTCGTTCGGCGGCGCGTGCTCGAACGACACTTTGCTCCAGTCGGCGTCCAGTTCCTCGGCCAGGATCATGGAGATCGAGGTATAGACGCCTTGCCCCATCTCCACCTGCGGCATGACGAGCGTGACTTTTCCCTGTTCGTCGATCCGGATGAAGGCGTCGGGGGCGAAATCATTGGCCGCATCTTCGGGGAATGTTTCGTTCCCTGCCCAGGCGCGAAGGGGAAGCGCCACGATGAAGATCGAACCCAGCGTGCTCTGAAGCACGGTGCGGCGGGATGGAGTGTCGAGAATGGTCACGCTCATGTCAGGCCTCGAAAGACAGGTTGAGCGAAAATCTGCAAGCCGAGTGTAGCGCAACCGGATGGCGCAGGGCCGATAATTTGAAGTGCGCTTGCTCACTGGGATCAGCCTATCGTTCCAAGGGCTTATTTGGGGCCATCAGAGCAAAGATGGTCCGGCCGAGATTCCCGGGGCTTGGGCAACATCAAATAAGGCGGCTATTGTCGCGCACGGGCGATCGGCCGCGATCTGCGGCCGCGACGGGAAGGGCGCGCATCATGATGGGCGGCATCCACGATGGAGCTATTCTCCTGGCGCGTATTTTCCTCGCGGCGCTGTTTCTGATTTTCGGCTGGAGAAAGCTCAGGGATTTTTCGGGCACGGTAAGTCAGATGGTGCAGGATCGCGTTCCCACGCCTTTATTGGCGGCGGCGCTGGCGACTTTCATGGAGCTTCCGGTCGCGTTTTTTGTCGCCATCGGCGTGTTCACGCGCCCTTTGGCTCTGCTCATGGCGCTGTACACGCTGGGGACTTCGCTGATCGAGCATCGCTATTGGGCGGTGACGGGTGAGGGCAGGATCGCCAGCTTGGAGAATTTCTACAAGAATCTCAGCATCATCGGAGGCTTCCTGCTGCTCTGCGTCACCGGTGCGGGAAAATATTCCATCGACGCCTTGTTCGGCATCGTCGCGCCATTTGGCTGAAATCAAGCGCCGCGTTCCCCAAGATGCAGGAGGAGATGGCAAATGAAATCGATCGTGACGGATCTGTTGTTCTTCGGCGTGGGGTGGACCGAAATCGCGATCACCCCGAACCGGATCGCGATCGGGGCATTCTTCATGTTCTCGGGATATCACAAACTGTTCAATGCCGAGCGCCACCGCGTGGTCGTTGATGAACTCAAGGCGCTTGGCCTTCACGCGGTGGGCTTCAATCAATGGTGGGTGCCGTTGGTCGAGTTCAGCGCCGGCACCGCCGTCTTCATCGGGCTTTTGGCGCCGCTCGCGGCGCTTGGCCTGCTTTTCATCATTCTCGTCGCCATCGCCACCTCCGGGCGGCAGCGCATGAAACTCTACAAGCCGATTGACGAAGCGGACCGCATCGACGACTGGCTTTATCTGCCGGAAACGCTTTACGCCTTCATGTTGCTGATCATCATCTCGGCCGGCGCGGGGCCCTACAGCCTAGATGCTGTGGTCCTCAGCCTGATGGACAAATGAGCCGCCCGGCGCCGGAACGGCGGCAGGCAGGCTTTTTTGGATGGTGCGGTCAAGAAGACTCGAACTTCCACGGGTTGCCCCACTAGCACCTCAAGCTAGCGCGTCTACCGTTCCGCCATGACCGCACAGCCAATAGGAATTTCCTGGTAGGCGGCGGGGTTTAGCAAGGCCTTCCGGCCAAGACAAGTGAACGGCAGGGGAAAGCCCTAGCCGCCCCCAGAGGCCGCCGCCCGGGGCCTGGTCAGCGTGTCCCAGACCATCCCGGCATGACTCACAATGGGATTCACATCCTGGGCCAGGAGATAGCGCTGCTGGACCAGTTTCTGGGCTGCGGCCCGGACCTTGGCCAGATAGGCCGCACGGCTGGGATAGCGTTCGGCGATGGAAAGCCGGGGGTCGCCACTCGCTTGTCGTCCGGCTTTGGTTGCGGCGAACGGGATAAAGGAACCGGTGAGGGGGATGATCTCATTCGGTGCGCCATTTTCCTTGGCCCGGAAATTCCAGCCGGTATAGGTCGCCAGCGGCACTTCGATCTCGGGCATGCGCACGCCGCCAATGTCGTTGCCGTCGGCATCCACCTGCGGATTGAGATAGGGGATGCGCGGCGCCTTCAGCGGCGAACCCAGATCGGCGCGATAGCCGCCGGGAATGATGGCGGGCGATTGCACGCCGGGGATGGCGGGGAATTTGAACGAAGCATGCTCCACCAGCGAACCATCCGACAGATGCGGATAGCGGCTGGGCGGCGGCGCTTCGCCCTTGCGCACCCAGCCGTCCAGCCCGGCGAAGATCGCGCGCATCCCCCAATAATAGTCGTTGGGGTTGACCATCTGCTGGGCGATGCCTTTGCCCGGCGGAAATGCGGCCGGCCCATGCTGCGCGCCCGCCCACATATAGATGCGCACATTGTCGGGAATGGCGAGATCGCGCTTGCCGTCCAGCGAGGTGTGGATCAGCGCGCCCGCGCGTCCGCCGCCCACATATTCGGTCTCGGTGTTGGTGTAGATGATCTTGGGCATCACCGATGGCGCCATGTGCGCGAGCAACCCGTCCTGCTTGCCGGTCGCGGGGTCGCGCGTCTTCAAATCGGAGAAGGGGAACATCGAGCCGGTGAAGATTCCCAGGCCGTCGGGCGTGGAGAAAGGCTCGACAAAATCGCCCCGCGCCGAACCGGAAAGATGCGCCCACACCGCATCGAAAGTCTTGCGGCCCTGCTCGTCGGCATTGAATCCGTCATAGAGATATTCGCGCAGGAACCGCCCGGTCTGGGACGAGCCATAGATATATTCGTACCGTGCGGCGACCGGCATGTCCTTGCGGTATTTGATGGCCGATGCCAGGTCGCGGATCGCGGCGTAGCCCAGCCCGCCCACCGGCGCGTCTTCGGCGGTATAGGTGATGTCGTAGCGCTCGCCCGCGGCGAAACCGCTCTTCAGATAGATGGTCTTGGCGTTGGGCACCGGCTGGCCGTCGACCAATGTGGCGAACTGCCATTGGTCGCGCGGGATGAGTTTGGGCGTGTCATAGATATTTTCCGCCACGGTCAGGGTGGCGTCGGGCGCGTTGAGGTCGGCCGGCGGATAACGCGACAGATCGGGATCGAGCGTCAGGGTGGGGCCGGGCTTGGCCGGGATCCAGGGAGCGCCGATACCGAAAGACGTCACCTTGCCGCGAACCGGATGGCCATTGGCCATGGCGATGGGAAGATTGGTGGCGATCAGTCCGGGTTTGTGCGGCACGCTGAATTGCCAGCCCACCCACACCAAGGTGAAGCCCTCGTTCAAAAGCATGCCATCGCCATATTGCTGGGCCTCGGACTTGGGTTCGCGCACCGCCTTGTCGAAATTGGCGATCAGGCTCTGATGGCCGCGATTGCTGGCCTCGAAAAACGCCACGCCATTGGCCCTGCCGCGATCCTTGGGCGCAAGGATGGTGACATCGGACGAGAATTCGACTTTGCCTTGCGCGTCGCGCGGCGCCTTGTCGATATTGGGAATGGATTTGTCGAATGCGTTCCCGGATCGACCGCGAAGGTGACGGTGCCGCTGAGTCTCTCGTAAGGCCCGCGGGTGCCCCAGCTTTTTCCGTTCAGGATATCGCTGCGCGAGGTGATCTCGATGCGCAGGACTTCGGCGTTCGCCGCGTTCGCCATCGCCAGCAACGCCAAAGCCATGCATGCGCGGAAAATCCAGGCAATCATCCGAGCCTCCCCAGCCGAAGATGATGTCACTTGGAGATGTGTGGAAAGCGTATGGGGTGCTTACCGGGCCGTCAATGTTTCGAGGCTGTCACAATAGGGGCGTGGCATGCCTTTGGCAGCGGCCGCGATCGGCAGGTGCATGCCCATCTCCAGCCGGTAGAAAGTCTCGAGCATGGTGGCCACCACGCGGCCGGCGCCCGGCGACAGATGCCCTGCCACCGCCTCGCGCACGATGCCGAACATGCCGGCCATTTCATCCTTCGCGCCGCTCAGATGTTCGTAACCCAGACTCCATTCCGGGAATGCGCGCGCCGCGATGGCGCGGTCCACCAGCACGCGGGGATGGGAATGGCGCTTGTCTTCGGCGATGCGGCCATACATCTGCATCACCGCTTCACGCGCGCCTTCGAGGATCTGCAGGAAGCCGCCATCGACATGGATGAGGATGCCGCTTAAGGCCCGCGCCCGGTTGTTGTCGCGGCCTACCACCAGGATATCGTCAAGGTCCGACGCCGGAATGTCCCGCGCGGCCTGGCTGACATAGAGGAGCTGGTGCATTCCATCCCCAACTTTTGTGGACCAAGGATAGGCAGATGCGGATTGACGCGAGGTGAAGGAATTTCTCTGATCGCGCCCGTTCTCTGTGTCAGAATGGGATCATGCTGCATCTGATCAAGCTTTGCGTGGGCGTGGACTCGCTTCAGGAACTGGCCGATTGGCAGAAAAAACGGCTCAAGGAAAAGCGCGCCAAGGGCCAGAAGCCCGAGCTGATGCACATCACCCGGCAGACGCCCAAGCGCGCGGAAGAATTGCTGGAAGGCGGCTCGCTTTATTGGGTGATCAAGGGCCAGATCGCGGCGCGCCAGCGCCTGATCGAACTGCGCGAGGTGAGCCGCAACGGCGTGCCGCATTGCGGCCTGGTCTATGACAAGAAGCTGGTGCCGGTCAGGCCCAGGCCCCGGCGCGCTTTCCAGGGCTGGCGTTATTTCGAGGACAAGGATGTTCCGCCCGACATCGCCGAGATCAAGGGCGCCAAAGGGCTGCCGGAAGCGCTGAAGCGCGAGTTAGCCACCCTCGGCCTTCTTTAGTTGCCCCCATCTGTCCGCCAGCTTGGGCTTGGCGCTCCGGCTCGCGCCTTCGCGCTGGCAAGCCCGCAGGTGGACATCTTCCCCCGCCAGTAGCTTCGCTACGCGGGAGAAGAAAGCCTGGACCAAGACGTACTAGCGCTTGTTAAAGCTTGGTCGTGCCCATCCTCCCCCGCGCGTGCGCAGCACGCTGGTGGGGGAGGTGGCCGTAGCAGCGCTTGCGATGCGGAGGCTGGAGGGGGAAGCTTAAGTCCCCCGCTCCACGATGCAGTTATCGCCGCGCTTGGTAAGCCGATCACAGACCTGACGCGCGCGGCGCTCCGCGAACAAGCCAAAGCGCGCCCGATAGACCGTGCGGCCATCCTGCGCATGGAACGGCACCACCATCTGGATCGCCCGGTTCAACAGTCCCATCGATTTCTTGGCGTAGGCGTCGAGATAGGCGCGGGCCAATTCCTCATTGGCATAGGCGCCGATCTGGATGGTCCAATCCTGGCCGGGCGCCGTCGAGACGACCTGTTGGGCGCCGCGCACGGGCGCGCTGGCGGCTTGCACGACGGCCGGCGGCACCGCGGATACCGGCCTTGGCCCTTCGGCATGGATCACGGAGAATTGCTCGTCCGGCGCGCGATGGTCTTCGGCAGCGTCTTCGTCCTCGGTTTGCGGAATGGGCGGAGGTACGGCGGACAGCGCGGCCAGCTGCTCGCTGGGCGAAAGGGGCTGGGCCTGGGGCAGGGTGAAGCCCGCCACCATGGGTTGCTCGCGCGTCATGGCTTCCCACGGCACCGAGCCGTGCGCCACCAAGGTGGGATTGGCATCGATCTCGGCGAAAGCCTCATCCATCAGATGCATCATCTCGAGATCACGGCGCACCGCGGTGCGGCCGCCCATTACGACGCCAATCAGATGCACGCCATCGCGCACCACCGACGAGGTGAGATTGAATCCGCTGGCCACCGTGAACCCGGTCTTCATGCCGTCGGCGCCGGGATAGCGGCCGATCAGATTGTCATGAGTAGGAATATACTGGCCCTTATAGACGAAGCCCGGCAGCGCGAAGTACGGGAAATATTGCGGGAAGTCGTATGCCAAATGCCGCGCCAGGATCGAAAGATCGGTGGCCGTGGTGATCTGCAGCGGATCGGGCAGGCCGGAGGCGTTGTGGTAATAGGTTTCGCGCATGCCAAGCTGTTTGGCCTTCGCCGTCATCATCTGCGCGAAATTGAGTTCGGTGCCCCCCAGGGCTTCGGCAATCACAACCGCCACATCGTTTGCCGAGCGGATCACGATCGCGCGGATGGCGTTGTCGACCGTGATGGTCTGGCCCGGACGCAGGAACAGCTTGCTGGGCTTCTGCTCCGCCGCATGCTCGGACACCGGCATGGGCGTTTCCATGGTAACCTTACCCGCCTTCAATGCCTCGAAAAGCAGGTAGAGCGTCATCATCTTCGTGAGTGAGGCGGGATGGCGTTCCGCCGTTTCGTTGCGGGCGTAGAGCACTTTGCCGGTCGCACCATCGACGATCAGCTCGGCATCCTTGTCGGGATCGGTGGCGCTGACCGGCGCGCGCGTCACATGCACCAGGCCGTGTTCCTTGACGGGGGGGGTATGGCGGTGATGGCGGGTGGCGGCGTCCGCCGGCCCATAAATTGTTAACCCAGCCGCCAGTAGGGCTACTCCCAGGAGCAAGGACCGTGTCACACCAGCCAACCTCATAACCCCCGAAACAGCCGCTCCCGAGTCATAGAAACCAAAAAGCGGCCCCGGGTGCAAGCAACAATGGCGAATCTACGTTAGATTACGGACCTTTAGGTTCGGTTGACAAAGGTTGCAGAAGTTCCTTTTGAATTATTTATTGCAGCGCAACAAAAAACCTTGACGAATCGTGCAACCAAGGGCATATATCGTATGTTGCAGTGCAACAGGCCGCCGGACCCCCGGGCCGTGCCCGACATGAATGCGAACATGAAAGGTATGACAATGACCAAGGCAAACACGGCCGCTGACTTCGATACCACCACGGCCGAAATCAATTTCAATGCCGGCGCCGACGCCATCAAGGCCGGTTTCGACAAAGCCATCGCCGGCTACGACAATGTCGTGAGCTACAGCAAGGACACCGCCGAAGCGCTGATCAAGTCCGCCACCGTCGCGGGCAAGGGCGCCGAGACGCTGAATAACGAGATTTATGCATACGCCAAGCAGTCGCTGGAAGACTCGCTAGCCGCCGGCAAGGCCGTTCTCGCCGCCAAATCGGTGCACGAAGCGATCGAAATCCAGACCGGCTTCGCCAAGACCGCGTTCGAGAATTACGTGACGGAACTCACCAAGTTCAACAAGCTGTTCACCGCCACGGCGAAAGACAGCTTCGCGCCGCTGGAAAGCCGCGCGCAGGCTTGGGTCGATCTGGTTCAGGTCCGCGCCTAACACCTGGCAAATAAATGTTCTTGGGGGCCCGGGGCGCTTGTCCCGGGCCCTTTTTATTTAACCAAAAGAATTTTTGGCTTAGTCTTGCCCCATGCTGGGCATAAGCTTGGCGTTAAGGAATAT
>DATKPL010000004.1:0-3083 GCA_035524155.1 Rhizomicrobium sp. | reverse complement strand
GGTCCAGATCTTGGTGTCCTGGCCATCCGCCAAATTCTCGGCGTGCCCCGCGATGGCCGTGGTGGCAGCCTGCATCCAATAGATGCCCACCGGTTTCTTGTAGCGCGGCACCTGGCCGAAGCGGATATCCACGAAATTGCCGCTGTCCAGCATCTGGCGGGAGGATTGGGCGAAGCGGCTTTCATCCCGGTCGAGCGCCGGCAGGCTCAATATTCCGGGCAGCCAGAGCATCAGGCAGAGTACTGCCAGCAGGGGATAGGCCACCCGATGGAGCGCCTTGGAGCTGATAAAGCGCGGCTTTGCCGTCAATGTGGGCGCCGGTGTGGGCGAAGCCGGAACCGCGGTGGCGTCGCTCATAGGTTGTTGCCTAATCTCTCGGACTGTATAAGGCCCGGCCTTTCGGGGCGGCGCGCCAAATCAACCGCGCCAGTCTAGCCAAGCGCCAGGATTTTGGGAAATTCGTGGGAACAATGACGGTCTCGGTGGTGGTCCCGGTCAAGGACGAGGCGGAAAATGTGGCCACGCTTGCCCGCGAGATCGCGGCGGCGCTGAAGAACCGACCCGATCATGAAATCATTTTCGTGGACGATGGCTCGCGTGATTCGACGGTTCAGGAACTCGCGCGGCTGAAACAAGAGATTCCGCATTTCCGGCCGCTGCGCCATGCCCGCAATCTGGGACAGAGCCGCGCCATCCAAAGCGGGGTCCTGGCCGCCAAGGGCGAGACCATCGTCACCCTGGACGGCGACGGCCAGAACGATCCCGCCGACATCCCCAAGCTGCTTGCATTGCTCGACAGCGATCCCAGCCTGGGCCTGGTGTCGGGGGTGCGGGTGAAGCGCCAGGACAATGCCAGCCGCAGGCTCGCCTCGCGCATCGGCAATGGCCTGCGAAACGCGCTTCTGAAGGATGGCGCCGCCGACACGGGCTGCGGCCTCAAGGCGATCCGGCGCAACGCCTTTCTCGCGCTGCCCTATTTCGACCATATCCATCGCTATCTGATCGCGCTGGTTCAGCGCGAGGGATGGAAAGTGGCCTATGTTCCGGTGCATCACCGGCCGAGGACGGCAGGGCGCTCGAAATACACCAATCTCGGCCGCCTGTTGGTGAGCGTGAACGACCTTCTGGGCGTGCGCTGGCTGATGCGGCGGCATGGCGGCGCCGCCGGCACGGAGGAATTATGAGCATGGGACATCTGCTGACGCCGGATCACATCTGGATCGCGATAGGCTTTGTCGGCCAGCTTCTGTTCGGCTCGCGCTTCTTCGTCCAGCTGTTCAGAAGCGAGATAGAAGGCAAAAGCGTGATCCCGCTGGCTTTCTGGTATCTTTCCATCGGCGGCGGCCTGATTACGCTGGTCTATTCCGTTCATCTCGGACAGGACGGATTGCCGTTCCTGGTGGCGCAGTTGGGCGGCCTGTTCGTTTATGCCCGCAATCTGCAGCTGATCTATCGCGAGCGCCGCCGCGCGGCCGCCTGAGGCTTTTTCTTGGGTGCGGCTTTCTTTCCGGGCTGCGACCGCCTTGGGCTGGGCTTCAGATATTCCGCCAACACCGCCGCATGATTGACCTTGGGGTCGCGCGCGCCAAAGAGCAGCGTGACCTTGGGCCGCTTCAGTTCCTGGCGAAATGCGGCCAGCGCCGGATTCTTCGACAATTCCAGGCGGTAACGCTTCTTGAACTCCGCGAACTTCTCCGGCTTGTGGTTGAACTCCTCGCGCAGTTCTGTCGAAGGCGCGATGTCCTTGGCCCATAGATCCAGCGCGGCTTTCTCTTTGGTGAGGCCGCGGGGCCAAAGCCGGTCCACCAGCACGCGGAAACCATCGGACGGCGCGGGCGGGTCATAGACGCGCTTGATGGCAATGGTCATGAATGCCTCCCTTAACGAGTGCCGATGCGCAGGCCGAACAGTTTGGGCAGCGACGCCACCGCGCTGGCCAAGGGTGATGGGATGCGGTTCTTCTCTTCGGCTTCCTCGCAGGCGATGATGGCGCGGCGGATGGCGCGCCCGCCCCAGTAACGCAACGGCTCCGGCGGCAGTTTGGGAACCTCGCGCCGTACCAGGGGCAGGTTCGCCCACATGTCGTTCTCGTTCAGCACCAACGACGCCAGGCACTGACCGCCAATATAGGTGGGATTGACGCCATGGCCCGAATAGCCGCAGGCGTAATGCACGCGCGTGCCGGAAATGGTCTTGAACATGGGCAACCGGTCGGCGGAGACATCGATCGCACCGCCCCAGGCATTGGCGATCGGCACATCCTGGAAGTCCGGCAGCAAACGCCAAAGTCCCCGCGCGGCGCGGCGCGCGCTGGCGCGATCTTCACGCAGACGCCAATTGTCCGCGTGGCCGTTGAAGGCAATGGGACCCGAGCCCGAGCCCATCAGCACGCGGCCATCCGGCGTCTTGCGGAAATAATGCAGGAACATCCGCATGTCGGAGATGCCCTCCTCCCGCAGCCAGCCCATCCTCTCCAGCGCGCGCGGCGCGGGTTCGCTCATCACCGCATAACTGGAAAAGACGCTCACATGCGGCCTGGTTTCCGGCAGCGAGGCCAATTCGCAATTGGTCGCCAGCACCACGTCGCGGGCGATGACCTGGCCATTCGGCGTGCGGATACGGTTCGGCACCCCCTTATCCAGATCGGTCATCGGCGTGTTCTCGTAAATCTCAACGCCCGCTGCCATCACCGCCTTGCGCAAGGCGCGCGCCATCAGGCCGGGATGAAGATTGGCGCCTTCCGGCAGATAGACGCCGCCCCGGAACACGGGCGAGCGGCAATAATGCGCCACATCGGCCGGCGAAAGCGGCTGCGCCGTATCCGGCACACCAAGCTCACGCGCGGTATCGACATAATTGGCGATCTTCGCGTCCTGCGCCGGTGCGCAGGAGATGCGCAGATTACCCGCCTCGCGCCATTGGACATCGCGGCCCGGCGCCGTGGCGAAGGCGCGGATCGCATCCTGCGCTACCGTCCCGGCGCGAGCCACCGCCAGTGCGCCATCCTTGCCGATATTGCGCGACATGCCCGACAGGCTGGCCCAATAGCCGTGCACCTTGCCGCCATTCTTGCCGCTGGCGCC
>DATKPL010000003.1:0-5491 GCA_035524155.1 Rhizomicrobium sp. | reverse complement strand
GCCAATAGGCGCCGCGATAGAGATACTGCCAGATATCTTCGATCTGGTGGGCATCGCGGCCGATCAGGCAGGGGATCACATGATCGGTGATATAGCTCGCCACCGACAGCTCGCGCCCGTTCAAGGTGGCATCGCCCAAGCCGGTGAGGCCGTCGGCCGTTTCGATCTTCAGGGTGACGAAATTGCGCCCAGGGCAAGTGACGATGACCTTGGCGGAAACGATCTTGAGCACAGCTGCTCCCGGTGATTTAAGATGGCGTGACGTTCAGGATCGTGGTTTTGAGCGCCACGGAATTGTCGCCCGCCATGATATCAAAGGCGCCGGGTTCGACCACCCGCTTCATCTGCTCGTTCCAGAAACCCAACGCTTCCGGCCCCAGGGTAAAGGTCACGGTCTTCTGTTCTCCGGGCCTGAGGCTCACGCGCTGGAAACCCTTTAATTCCTTGATCGGGCGGGTCACGGACGAGACTTCGTCGCGGATATAAAGCTGCACCACGTCGTCGCCGGCCCGGGCGCCGGTGTTGCGGATGTCCACCGACACCGTGACCTGCCCGTTTAAGGGAATGCTGGACGCGGACAGGCGGGGCGCACCAACGTCGAATGTGGTGTAGCTCAAACCATAGCCGAACAGGAACAAAGGCTCGGTGGTGTCGAACAGATAGCCGCGATGGGCCGACGGTTTGTAGTTATAGAACATCGGCAGTTGCCCTACCGAGCGGGCGATCGTCACCGGCAGATGGCCGGCGGGATTGACATCGCCGAACAGGATATCGGCCATGGCGGTGCCGCCTTCCTGGCCCAGATACCAGCCTTCGACCAATGCATTGGCCTTGGCGGCGACATTGACCACCGACAAGGGCCGGCCATTCAACAGCACCACCACCACGGGCTTGCCCAGCGCGAACATGGCGTTGGCCAGGTCATCCTGCTGGCCCACCAGACCGAGGTGATCGCGGTCGCCCAGATGAGTTTTGGCCCAACCCTCGCGGCTGGTCTGTTCGGTGTCGCCCAGGACCAGCACGATCTCGTCGGCGGTTTTGGCCACCTCCACCGCCTGCTGGATCAGGCGCGCATTCTGGACAGGATCGGCCAGTTTCACTTCGTCGGCCCCCCAATCGTCATTCTCGGTGATCTTCACGCCTTCGGCGGTGACGACATTGACCTTGTTACCCACCTTGGCGCGGATGCCGTCCAGCACCGAAATGGCCTGGCGCGGCACGCCGGAATAGCCGCCCAGCCGGATCGCAGCGGCATTGGGACCGATCACGGCCAGGGTTTTGATCTTGCCGATGGAGAGCGGCAGCGTACCGTCATTCTTGAGCAGCACCGGTACTTCGCGCGCGGATTCGAGAGCGATGCGCCGCGCCTCGGCGTTGCCAGTGAGGGCCTCGGCCGCGTCGCCGTCGGCGTAAGGGTGCTCGAACAGGCCTGCTTCGAATTTCAGGGTGAGGATGCGGCGCACCGCGGTGTCGATATCCTTTTCCGACACCAGCCCGGCATGCACAGAGTCCGCCAGAGTGCCATAGGCTTCGCCATCGGGCAGGTCCATGTCCACGCCGGCATGCAACGCGCGGATGGCGGCGTGGGCATAGTCGGGCTCGACATGGTGCAAGTCGGTGAGTTGTTCAATGCCTTCATAATCGCTCACAACCGCGCCGCCAAAGCCCCATTCGCCGCGCAGAATATCGTGCAGCAGCCAGTAATTGGCATGGGAGGGGATGCCGTCGATCTCGTTGTAGGATGCCATCACGAACTGCACCTTGGTGCGCTTCACCACCTGCTCGAAGGGCGGGAAGAAATTCTCCCGCAAGGTGCGTTCGGAGATTTCCGCCGGTCCGACATTGGTGCCGCTTTCCGGCTGGCCATGACCGGTCAAATGCTTGAGCGTAGCGAAGACCTTGCCGGGTCCGAGCGGCAGGCTGTCGCCTTGCAGGCCCTGGACCGCGGCCACGCCCATTTCGCTTACCAGGTACGGGTCTTCGCCGAAGGTTTCTTCGATGCGGCCCCAACGAGGATCGCGCGCCACATCCACCACAGGGGAGAGGACTTGAACGATGCCGCGAACGCGAATCTCGCGCGCCGTCACGGTGTTGATGCGTCGGACCATGTCGAGATCCCAGCTCGACGCCAAGCCGATCGCTTGGGGAAACATGGTGGATTCCGCGCTCACATAGCCATGCAGGCCCTCTTCATGCAGCAACACGGGAATACCCAACCGCGTATGCTCCATCGCCCAATGCTGCACGGCGTTGTCCAGGATCACGGTGGCGCGCGGGCCGCGCAAATGATCGATGCGGGGCGAGACGGGGCCCTTGATGTCGGAAGGCCGCGCCAGTCCGCCCAAGCCGTCAGGATAGACCTTCGACGCCTTGGCGGGATCGAACTGCATCCTGTCGTCGAAGATCGCGGTCTTGCCCTGCCATACCACCCGCAACTGGGCGACCTTTTCCGCCAGAGTCATGCGGGAAAGAAGGTCATCGACCCGCGCCGGGATAGGCGCATTGGGATTCTTGTAAAGCGCGTGGGCGAGGTCCGAAGATTGGCTTTGGCCCTGGACCGTGCCGGCCAGCGTCAGACCACCCGCCATCACGACCGTGGAAATGCAAACCGCCCGGAGCGCCGCCTTCATCCTGATCCCCCGTCCGCCGGATCGGTGCCCGCCGGTATTTGGTAACGCTATCAATCCTAATAATCGACGACGGCTTTGTCAAAATGCTTTGGTGCCGTTCGGGAAAGGTTTGGCGCCAAAATGACGGGCCCCGAAACTTCGCCTATCTCCTGTTGAGCCGCCCGGCCTGGAATGGTAACGGTAACGGAAATAGAAAACTCTGCCTGGGGAGACGGGAATGGGAGGCGTTTCGCGCCGCGAATGGATGGCTTTGGCATCTGCGGCCGCTTTTGGCGGCGAAGCCCAAGCCGCGCCAACGTCCCAATCCCTGAATAGCCTGGCCAAAACCAAAGGCCTGGCCGGCTTCGGCAGTTGCATCGGCGGTTCGGGCAGCCGCGCCGCCAGTTCCTTCAACGACGACGGCGTGCGCGACCTCCATTTGCGCGAATGCGGCATTGTCGTACCGGAGAATGAATTGAAATGGATCGCGCTTCGCCCCGATCCCAAGGAATTCACCTTTTTCCGCGCCGACCAGATCATCGACTGGGCGGATGTGAACGGCATGAAAGTGCGCGGCCACACGCTGTTGTGGAACAGGCCGGAATATATGCCCGAATGGCTCCTGAATTACGATTTGGGACCGCGCCCGGCAACCGAGGCGGAACGTCTTCTGCGTGAGCACATCACCACAGTTTGCCGGCGCTATGGCGCTCGCATCTTCACTTATGACGTGGTCAACGAAACCATCGACCCCGAAACCGGTGGCATGCGCGACACGATCTTCACGCGTGCGCTGGGCGATGCCGTGATCGACATTGCTTTTGACGCGGCGCGCCAAGCCGCGCCGGGAGCGCGCCTGGTCTATAATGATTACATGGATTGGAGCGCCGCCAGCGCCCAGCATCGCGCCGGCGTGTTGCGCCTGCTGGAGCGCCTCACGGCCAGCAAAGTGCCGGTCCAGGTGCTGGGCCTGCAGAGCCATCTCGCGCCCGGCAAAAGCAATTTCGATGCGACCGATCAGGCGGAATGGCGGCGCTTCGTGGATGCGGCCGTGGCAATGGGGCTCGATCTGGCGATCACCGAGTTCGATGTCGAGGACCAGGCCATGACAGCAGATATCGCCATGCGCGATGTGCAGGTTGCCGATCTGGCGCGCCGCTATCTGGATGTCGTTCTGTCCTATCGTCAACTGAACTATGTGATGGCCTGGGGCATGATGGATCACTATTCCTGGCTTCAGGGCCGGCTGTTGCGCGCTGATGGGCGATTGAAGCGCGGTTCTCTCTATGACGACAATTACCAGCCCAAGCGATTGCGGGTGGCCATTGCCGATGCGCTGTCCGCCGCGCCGATGCGAGGTTGAAAATGCTCACGCGCCTTACTTTTGCCCTGGGATTGCTGCTGGCAATGGTGGCGCCGCTTCATGCCGAAACCGGCTATGAACTCTGGCTGCGCTACAAGCCTGTCGAGCCGCAATATAAAGGCCAATATGCCGTGCCCGCGCTGGTGGCGGGACAATCCTCACCCACCATAGATGCGGCATTGCGCGAATTGCGCCGGGGCCTCAGTGGCATGCTGGGCGCCGTGCCCGCGCCGGAAAACGCCGTCTCGGCAGACGGCACTTTGGTAGTCGGCACGCCGCAATCTTCCTCGGTGATCGCGGAGCTTAACCTGCCGCTGCAACAACTGGGCGACGAGGGGTATTTGATCCGCGCCGCCACCATTTCGGGTCACAAAGCCACCGTGATCGCTGCCAATTCCGATGTCGGCGTGCTCTATGGCGCGTTTGCTTTCCTGCGCCTGATCCAGACGCGGCAGCCCATTTCTGCCGTGAACCTGATTTCGGTGCCCAAAACCAAGATCCGCATCATCGATCATTGGGACAATCTCAACGGCACGATCGAACGGGGCTATGCCGGCCAATCCATCTGGAACTGGCATTCGCTGCCGGAATATCTGCCGCCGCGACTTACCGATTATGCCCGCGCCGATGCCTCCATCGGCATCAACAGCGTGACGCTCAACAATGTCAGCGCCGAGACAGGATTCCTGTCACAGCCTTATATCGAGAAGGAAGCCGCGATCGCTTCGGTCCTGCGTCCCTATGGAATCCGCGTCTATCTCTCGGTGCGTTGGAGCGCGCCTGTGGAGATCGGTCATCTCAAGAATGCCGACCCCCTCGATCCCGCGGTAAAAGCCTGGTGGCAGGCGCGCGTGGACGCGATCTATCGCGCCATTCCCGATTTCGGCGGCTTTGTGGTCAAGGCCAATTCCGAAGGCCAGCCCGGGCCAGGAGATTATCATCGCACCCACGCCGATGGCGCCAACATGCTGGCCGATGTGCTGGCGCCGCATCACGGCATGGTGTTCTGGCGCGCCTTTGTCTATTCCGACGACCACAAATCGGACCGCGCCGGGCAGGCGTATAAGGAGTTCGTGCCGCTGGACGGCAAATTCCGCGACAATGTCGTGCTGCAGGTGAAGAACGGCCCCTTGGATTTCCAGCCACGCGAGCCTTTCTCACCTCTGTTCGGGGCGATGCCCAAGACTTCGGTGATGCTGGAAGTGCAGATGACCAAGGAATATCTGGGCCAGCAAACCCATCTTGTTTATATGGGGCCCTTGTTCGAAGAGGCGCTGAAGTCCGACACCTACGCGCATGGCCCGGACTCGACCATCGCGCGTGTCACCGACGGCACGCTTGATCATCACACGTTTTCGGGCATGGCCGGTGTCGCCAATGTCGGCAATGACCAGGATTGGTCCGGCTCCATCTTCAACCAGGCCAACTGGTATGTGTTCGGGCGCATGGCCTGGGATCCGGATATTTCGGCCCGCGATGTGGCGGTGGAATGGGTGAAACAGACTTTTGTGAACAATCC
>DATKPL010000002.1:0-2960 GCA_035524155.1 Rhizomicrobium sp. | reverse complement strand
ATAGCCCGAGCCCTACACGAGAGGCTTGGCGAAGTAATCCGTCAGCAACTGCGCATAGATATCGGTCAGGCTCTTGATCTCGCTCAAGGCCACGCACTCATCGGTCTTGTGCATGGTGGCGCCCACCAGCCCCAGCTCGATCACCGGGCAGTGATCCTTGATGAAACGCGCGTCGGAAATGCCGCCGCTGGTGGAAAAGACCGGCGCCTGGCCGGTGACTCGCGCCACCGTGTCGCTCACCAATTGGGTGAACTTGCCCGGCTGGGTGAGGAACGATGTCCCGCTCACCGAATGCGTGAAATGGATGGTGGTGCCGGTTTCCTTGGCAATGCGGTCGGCGCGATCCATCGCCCAGCCCAACAGGCTTTCCGGCGTGTGCTTGTCGTTGAAACGGATATTGAAGGCGGCGCGCGCCTCGGCCGGTATCACATTGGTGGCGGAATTGCCCACATCCATGCTGGTGAAAGCCAAGGTCGAAGGATCGAAATGCGCATTGCCCTTGTCGAGCGGCTGGGCGCTCAACTGGGTCACCAGCGACGCCAAGGCGGGAATCGGATTGACCGCTTTCTGCGGATAACCGACATGGCCTTGGCTACCCGTCACCGTCACCTGAAAATTGATCGAGCCGCGCCGCCCGATCTTCAAGGTGTCGCCGGCATGGGCCACGCTGGTAGGCTCACCCACCACGCAGTGATCGATGCGCTCTCCCCGCGCCTCCAGCCACGCCACCAGCTTGGCTGTGCCGTTGATCGCGGGACCTTCCTCATCGCCCGTGATCAAGAGGCTGATCGAGCCCTTGGGCGCGCCATTCGCCAACACGCGCTCGACCGCGGCGACAAAAGCCGCCAGCGCCGATTTCATGTCCGCGGCGCCACGGCCGTAAAGAACGCCATCCAGGATGGTGGGTGAAAAAGGGTCATGCGCCCAACCCTCGCCGGGCGGCACCACATCGCTGTGCCCGGCAAAGCAGAAATGCGGGGCTTCCGTGCCCAGCCTGGCATAGAGGTTTTCCACCGCGGGCGTGCCCGCTTCCTCAAAGCGCAGGCGATGGCAAAAAAATCCCAGGGGCTGCAACGCCGCTTCCAGGACGTCCAGTGCGCCCCCATCCGCCGGTGTCACCGAGCGGCAGCGGATCAGGTCCTGGGCGAGGGTGACCGGGTCAATCATCAGGTGCGCAGCAACTCATTGATGGACGTCTTGGCCCGGGTCTTTTCATCCACCCGTTTGACGATCACGGCGCAATAAAGCGACGGACCGTTTCCGGCCGGCAGCGAACCCGGCACCACCACGGAATAAGGCGGCACTTTGCCCATGAAGATTTCACCGCTGGCGCGGTCCACGATCTTGGTCGAGGCGGACAGATAGACGCCCATCGACAGCACGCTGCCTTCGCCCACAATCACGCCTTCGGCCACTTCGGCGCGCGCACCGATGAAGCAATTGTCCTCGATGATGGTGGGCGCCGCCTGCAAGGGCTCCAGCACGCCGCCCAGCCCCGCGCCGCCCGAAATGTGGCAATGCGCGCCAACCTGCGCGCACGAACCCACCGTCGCCCAGGTGTCGATCATGCTGCCCTCGCCCACCCGTGCGCCCACATTGACGAAACAGGGCATCAACACCACACCCTTGGCGATAAAAGCGGAACGGCGCACGATCGCGCCCGGCACGGCGCGGAAACCGGCGGCGCGGAAATGCGCTTCGTCCCACCCTAAGAATTTGGAATCGACCTTGTCCCACCAGACGGCCTCGCCCGGCGCGCCGGAAATGATCTTCATGTCGTTGAGGCGGAAGGACAGCAGCACTGCCTTCTTCAGCCATTGATGAACGATCCACCCGCCGTCCTTTTTTTCGGCGACGCGGAACGCGCCGCTGTCCAGATCATCCAGCACGGACTCGACGGCATCGCGCACTTCGCCCCTGGTGGCAGGGCCGAGCGTTTCGCGCGCGTCCCAGGCGCTTTCGATCACGCGCGCCAGATCATTGCTCATGTCATGTCCCGATATTGTTGAGGAAGTCACTCAGGTCGCGAATTTCATGGTCGATATGTCCGGCCGACGCAACCGGAAAATCCGGCCCCTGCCTGGACCAGTCGCTTTGGCAATTCAGCCACACCGTGGTCATGCCCATCTCATGGGGCACCACCAGGTTGCGGGCGATATCGTCGAACATGGCGGTCCGGGCGGGGTCAAGGTCTGCTTCCGCCACTACCGCCTCATAGGCCGCCCGGCCGGGCTTGGGAACGAAGCCGATGGTGCGGATATCCCAGATCTGATCGAACAGATGGCGCATGCCCAGCCGCTCCAGGATGCGGGCGGCATGATTGCGGCAGCCATTGGTGAAGATAAAGCGCCGTCCCTCGAGCTTTGCCACCGCCTGATTCATCGCCGGGTCGGGGTGGAGGTCCGACAGGTCCAGATCGTGCACGAACGTCAGATAGGGTTCTGGATCGATGTGGTGGACGGCGATCAGGCCCGCCAGGGTGGTGCCGTGATCGCGGTAAAGCTGTTTCTGCACCACCCGCGCGCTGTCCCGGTCCAGCGCCAGGAGATTTGCAACAAATGATGTCATCCGCCCGTCGATCTGGGCAAAGACACCGTTGTCCGCATGGTAAAGCGTATTATCCAGATCGAAGATCCAGTCCCGCACATGCGCGAAATCTGGGCCTTTCTCCGGCGATGCGGGCGGAAGAATTTTGCTCATATTCGAATCATGGCGCTTGGATTTCGTTCACGCAATGCCCGCGTTAACCATGGCTGTTTAGCTGTCCTTAAAGGCCTGGCCCCGACAATCGGCGCGGGAGACCGACAATGCAAAAAGCTTTGAGCGGCGCGACCTCGCAAAATGCGGGTGGTGGGCGCCTCGATCCACGTGCGGCACTGAAGATCCTGGAAGACCGCGCGCGCGGTCACGACGATGCCGCCATCCGCGACACCGATCTGGGCGAAGCGCTGTTCGAATAT
>DATKPL010000001.1:0-5481 GCA_035524155.1 Rhizomicrobium sp. | reverse complement strand
CAGCACTCCATTTTCCTCTTACATTTTTATCGAAACCGCAGATGATCGCGTTGCGGAGCTTAGGAAACTTGAGAGCGAATACGCAGGAACACGTAAGATCGAAATTAGGCAGGGAGATGCCAACGCCGAAATCCTGGGCTGGCTAAAAACACATTCGAACTGGGGGAAGTATAGAGCGGTTGTTTTTCTCGACCCATTCGGAATGCAACTTCCCTGGTCAACCATTGAGGCTTTAGCCAGGACCGGATCGATTGAAGTTCTAATCAATTTTCCTTTGGATATGGCGATCCAACGTACGCTGACTAGATCCGGCGAAATTCCCGAAGCATGGCAAAAGCGACTCGATGCGCTTTTCGGTTCTCCCGATTGGCGGCGATTAGTCTACGAGGAGCGACCAGACTTGTTTGGCGTCAGCACATCTAAACGCGAAGACTCCGGTGCCCAACTGCTTGAATGGTATAGAGCACGGCTCAAAGCAATATTTGGTAACGTTTCGACTGCCCGGCTTATTAGGAATACGCGTGGCAATCCGCTCTATTATTTAATTTGGGCTGGCCCTAACTCACTTGGCCTGAAAGGCGCAGAGTACATTCTTGGTCAGGGCGAAAAGTTGAAATAACACTGCAGCACTTCCCCGCATAAACCTGCGGGCGCTTTGCGCTTCCGTTCCTCCCTCACCATGGCCGGGCTTGACCCGGCCATCCAGAGCGATGCGCGATAGATCATTCTGGATGGGCGGCTCAAGGCCGCCCATGGAGATCAGTAGATAGCGTGTTCACTACGCACAAGCGCACCCGCCCCGCGCGGATCGGCGCGAGGCGGGACGCGAAGTTGGATGAGACGCGAAGCTGGACTAACGGGGCGTTGAGGCAGCGCCGGCAACCGCGCCGGTTCCGCCACCCACGGCCGCGCCGACCGCGGCGCCGGGCGCGCACCCGACCGGAAGCGTGACCAGGCACCCGATCGCCGCGCCGATGCCGGCGCCGGTCGCGCCGCCCGCCACCGCGCGCGCGGCGGGATCGGCATGCCAATGGGCGTCGCGATCATAATAGCCGCGGTCATCGGCCGGGTCGGCCACCCAGTGAATATGCGCATCGTCCCGGTGGGCGGCGTACCAATCGGAATTGTAATAGGTGATCGGCGCGTCCGCCCCATAGGCATACACGCGATGCACGCGCCAGCAATCGCCATACTGATTGCAGGCGACATAGGATGTCATGGGCTGGGCGCTGGAGACCGTGGGCACCATCAAGGCTGCGCCGGCAATAGCGATAAAGGAACTCAGTCCAAGCGCAACGTGAAACCTTCTCATATGTCACCTTTCTTTGCGGCCAATCCGACACCCTTTCCGTGCCGTAATGAACGCGAAAAGAAGATGATGGTTCAAACCATGGATATGGCGGCGCGAGTTCCGCGCCTGCTCCGCGCCGAGTTGATGGTTCCCGCGATTGAACCCGGCGCTATCGGTGCAAAAGCGTACGCACTATCTTCCCACATAGACCGGCGGCCGGTTTTGCGCCTCGGCGTCGCGGCCTTCCTGGAAGTCGCGCGTCTGGTAAAGCGCGTTGTACGCCTTGCCCATCTGGGCAAAGGCTAAAGGTTCGCCCTCGTCGATCGCCTGATGCGCCGATGCCAGGGTCGCCTTGATGCCGAGCGGCCCGCACGCCGCGACCTTGTTCGCGATGCGCAGCGCCGCCGCAATCGCCGCGTCCTTGTCGGGTGCGATCTCCTGCACCTCGCCCATGCGATAGGCTTCCTCGGCGCCCCAATGATCGCCGGTCAGCATGTAGCGCATGGCGTTGCCCCACCCCACCTCGCGCGGAAAGCGCACGGTCGCGCCGCCGCCCGGATAGCGGCCATGCGTGTTCTCGTCCTGGCCGAAGCGCACATCGGCGGCGCAGATGCGGATGTCGGCCGCCAGGTGCAGCTCATGCGCGGCATTCCAGGTGTCGCCATGGGTGACGGCGATGAACGGCTTGGTCAGCCGCTTTTTCCCGTTGGTGCCGGTATAGCTGACCAGGTCTTCTTGTGCCGGCGCGGGCGCGGCGCCGATCACCGCCTTGTGCGCATCGACATCGATGCCGCGCGAGAAATTGGGCCCATGGCCGAACAGGATGGCGCAGCGCAGACTGTCGTCATGCTCGTAACCGGTGAAGGCCAGCGCCAGCGCGTGCTGGGTTTCGGGATCGAAGCGGTTGAAGACCTCGGGCCGGTTGATGCCGATCAGCACCACCTGGCCGCGCCGTTCGACCGTGGCGCGCGCATTGGGCGACAGCGCCACGTCCTCCAGCCGCGTCGAAGGCGGCGGGGCGGGGACTTGCGCCGAGGCCCGGGTGGCGCCGGCGACGCTTGCGCTCACGCCAGCGGCCATGACCGCGCCCTTGAGAAGCGCGCGGCGTTCCAACAGGAAATCACTCTCGGGCATGTTCGCCTCCCTCACGTCGCTTAGGAGTATATGCCCTTATCTCGGTTTAAAAAAGTCCCTCACCCTGAGCTTGTCGAAGGGGCTTCGAGCCAAAGGCGAGAAGCGGCGCAGCGGCGTGAGCCGGGATTTGCGCCAATCCTCATGCTTCGACAAGCTCAGCATGAGGGTTTAAGGTCGGCTTCATGGCCAGACAGACGATTTCCGCGGGCGTGGCCCACGACCTGCCGCCCGATTTGAGGAAGGCGCTGGCCGCCGACAAGGCGGCGCTGGCCAAGTGGGAAGACATCACGCCCTTGGCCCGAAACGAATGGATCTGCTGGACGATCTCGGTCAAGACGCCGGCGACGCGGCAAGATCATGTCGACCGCGTCGTCTCCCAGCTCAAGGAAGGCGACCGCCGCCCCTGCTGCTGGCCGGGCTGCACGCATCGCACCGACAAGCCCTTGAGCCGCTCGCAGAAATTCATCCTCAAGCGGCGTTCGGGGAAATAACATTGACGATGATGTAACCTATGGGTTACATTTCGCTGCGGGGAGGATGCCCATGAGCGATCATCACCAATCTGAGGACGAACTTGTTTCCGCGGATCGCCTCTGGTGGCGGCGATGGTGGGTCATATCGGTGGTATGCGCCGTCGCCGCCGTTTTCCTGTCGATGCTCTGGATCAACTTTGCGCTGACGCATCATCCCTTCCAGCGGCTTGGGTTGATGCCGCAGGTCAACGAAGAATTGATCGTGGCCGTGCCATTGCTTGGCATGTTCTGCGTCGCCCTTGTCATGCGATCCTTTGTCGGCCGTCCGCCGGGGTCGCAAAACGAAAGCGCCGTCCGGCAAACGGCGGACAGGCATTATGCAAGGATGCGTTGGATCTATCCCGTTGTCGCGCTCGGGGCTGGGCCGATGCTTTTCAGCCCCGCAAACACCTACCTGGACCGGAACAGCTTCAGCTTTTACGAACTGCTGGTTGTGGCGATAGCACTCGCGTTGGCGATCCTGAGGGGCTTCGGCTGGTCGGGGACGTTCCGGCGGGGGCTGGACGATGAACTGGCACAGGCGCTTCGCGCCAGGGCGGCAAGGTTCGGCTATGCCCTGGCAGTTGCGATTCTGGTTCTTGCCTGCGTTTACGCGCGTTATCGCCCCGTTTCCGCCGACAGGCTGTTGCTGCGGATTTTGTTCATCACATCGCTGACGCCGGTTCTCTTTTTCCTTTTCCTCGAATGGCAATCGGGGCGAAATGGCTGAACGGCAACTGGGCAACCGGTTGAAGGAGTTGCGCACCAAAGCAGGCATCACTCAGGCCGAACTTGCTGAAATGGTCAAGGTATCGCGCAAGACAATCAATACCGTCGAGAACGGCATCTTCGTTCCGTCGACATTGCTGGCTTTGAGCCTTGCCAAGGCGTTGAACACGACAGTCGAGAGGTTGTTCTTTATCGAGTGACGCTGGAGGGGCGACGACCCTGGCGGGAAATAGGCGCCCTAACCGATCCGACGGGTTTCCCTGAATTCCCCGACACTCGCGCCGGTAGCAGCGCCATGGTAATAACGTCGCCGGGCTAGATGTCTTGCTTGTACCCCCCGTCACTCAGGAGGTCGGCATGCGGGCGTTCCAACTGTTTGCGGCCGGCGCCCTGTTGCTGGCGGGCGCGCTGTCGGTTTCGCCTGCCACGGGCAATGCGCCCCTGGACGGCTGGGGCCCCTTCCGGTTTGGCATGACGCCGGACCAGGCACACGCGGTGCCGGGCTTCTCATGGCAGCACAGCATCAACACGCCCGTCCTGTCGATGATGAATGCCCTTCCCATGACGACCGAGTACGGCCCGGACACGAATGTCTCGCTGGCCTTCAACAGCGACAAGAAACTGTGGCGGATAACATTGGCCTTCAAGGATATCGAGCCCGCGCCGGACTGCGAGAAATCCTTTCTGGACACGCTGGGCCGCCTGGACAGGAAATATGGCGCGTTCGCGCCCGGCGGCGACAAGGATACCGATTGGTTCATCCAGGATAGCCTGGTCCGGGGCGGATTGCTGGAGCAGACATCCGACCGAAGCCTTCCCGGCAGCCGGTCGCGCTATTGGCATCGTGCGATCCTGCCCAATATCTCCGGACTCAATGTGGAGGCGGAAGCCCGCCATGCCGCCGGCCTGGGGGCGGTCGAGGCGATTACGTATCAGCGCGATGGCGACGCGAAAGACTGGAAGAATGGCTGCCACCTGAGCATCCTGTTCGCGGACGACACGCCCACCAAGGCGCAACGGGAGATGCAGTTCAAGCTTGCCCACGTTCCAACCGGCATGGATTGGCACTGGGCCGAGGTGGACAAACGCGCGCGCGGTTTTTCCAGTGGCCCGGTGGACGCGCGCTATTCGACCGGCGCGGTGGAGCATCTCAGGCTGACGGGCGGGCGCTTTGCCGCCGATCTGGTGCCGGCGCCGGGCGGCACGCCGGATAAGACGCTGCATCTGACCGGCACCATCGCCGACCACAAGATCAGCGCCCGTGCCGCGAATGCTGGCGATGATTTGAGCTTCAACGGCGGCCTCCAGACATTCATGGTGCCCGGCGAACCCGTGGACACCTATGAAATCTTCCTGACCGGGAACGGACCGCATGGTCAGGTCTCCATCGCCATGGCGGCCTATCACCGCAACAGCCCGCACAAGCCGTCGCCAACCGCATGCGCGAGCACCGCGCAAAGCGTCCGCGGGCTGCAGCGGAACGCCCGCTATGTGACCTATAGCGGATTGCTCAAGGCGCTGGGTTGCCCAACGCCATGAGGAGCACAATCTCACTTTTTGGCACGATCGCCGCCCTCGTCCTGATTGGCTATCTCGCCGCGCCCGTGTGGGAAGCGGCGGTCCGGTCGATCCTGCATGCGACGTTTCAGGCTCGCGCCCACCCACGCCCCCTCACCCGCGCCTGTTCATACCTGATCGATTGCCGCGACCAGGCGATGAATGCGTGCTGGTCGGAAGCGCGGGCGGAAGAACCGCGCGCCCGGGCGGCGGAATATTCCGAGGGCATGAGAATGCTCTCAGGTCCGGTTACCCAAT